>JAGQHE010000035.1 GCA_020431995.1 Candidatus Nitrosopumilus sp. | reverse complement strand
CACATCGTTATTTTCAGAATCTTTTTGAATGAAAGAAACAGTATCAATTAAACTCAAATCCGCATTATAGATACCGGAATTTTCTATGATATTTGTAGGTTCATCAATAGTTCTTATTTCAATCTGAAAACTGTACAGGCCGCCAGAATTAAACAGAGGTCCAGTAATTTCAACAGGATTAGATTCTGTCCCGTGCCAAGATCCAAGGATGGAATCCTGCTCTCCATTGATTATTATTTCGTTATCATGTGTCGGTTTTACTATAATTGGTAAAATACCATTTTCTGCAAAAAAGTAATTCCTAAAGATCATTTCATCATTATGAAATAGACCAATTAGAAAGGTAACGTTTTTTGCATTTTCTTTTGTTTGCTTTTCAGTTGCAGTAATTGTGATTTGTTCTTGATCATTTTCAAAAACCATTGGCATTTCTATTGAAACTGATAATTCCTTTCCTTGTACATCTATTGAAGAAATCGTATCAATTCCAAGTCCATGTCCAAAAACATTACTTGTTGGGAACAACAAGCATGAAACCATAATTAAAATGCTAAATTTGATCAATTTCATCACTGTTGCTTTTCCACGGGGTCTATTTTATTGTCAGCAATGCCTCGACTTTTTGGATTAATTCGTTCATTGTTCTTGCCTCCAATAGCGGTTGAAGCTCATTTGGATCCTTTGCACCAAGAGCAGATAATGAATAAACATAGTCAATTGTAGGTGTTTCTGTATTGAGATAATATTGTTCTAAAATATGATCTAATGCATGCGGTTCAACGATTTGGGGTAATGCTTGTGAGATAATTTTCTTTTTCCATAATTTGACCAATTTTTCCCATTTTTCGTATGAAATATTTTCATCTATTTCAGGAAGCATTTGAACCTCAGCCTGAATGTACATTTTCTCTCTAGTTCCAATTTTTTCATGCATCTCAGATATTTCTTGATGTCCTTCTACGGAAAGAGGATCATAGTTTACAGGTTGAGGAATAGATGGTGGAACAATTTTTTTAATTTTGAATGAATTCCTTCCAATCGTTTCAATGTGAAGTTGTAATCCATCTAGATTGACATCTTCGCATTTAGTTATTTTAGCAATTGTTCCTATCATTTTGGGAGAGTTCCATCCATTTATGGAATTATTTTCGTCAATCAAACATACTCCGAATTGTCCGTCTCCAAGCATGCAATCATCAACTAGCTGTTTGTAACGAGGCTCAAATATTCGAAGAGGGAGTTCTTGTCTAGGAAACAATACCAAATCTAATGGAAAGATGGGAATGATTTTTGTTTCTGTCATCTAGTCATAGTGAAATGTCTCTAGATATATGGAATACGGATTTTCTTAAAATTAAAAACCGTTTTCGTTTAGTGTCAAGCCTAGCAAAGCAGCACGAGTATGTTTTCCATATTCAGCTTGCTCAAAGTATTTAGCATTTTTTGTCTTATCAATATCAGCAGAAATTTCATCTATTCTTGGAAGGGGATGTAAAATTATTGAATCGTCTTTCATTTTCTTTAACAGATCTAATCCTACAACATAACTTCCTTTGACTTTTAGATATTCTTCTTCGTCTGGAAATCGCTCTTTCTGGATTCTTGTTACATAAAGAACATCAAGTTCATCAATATGATCTTCAATATTTGGAGATTCAGTGAAATCTAACCTCTTTTTGATTTCATAAGTTGAGTCAGATCTGATTTTAAGGGATTCAGGGGAAATCAAATGTACATCAACATCATAGTTTCCAAGTCCATATAACAACGAGTAAACAGTTCGTCCATACTTTAGATCGCCTACAATCCCAATCTTCAAACCATCAATCTTTTTCTTTTCTTTTTTGATTGTAAATAGATCCTGAATGGCCTGTGTAGGATGTTCTTCTGTACCACTACCTGCATTGATAATTGGTTTTTCAGAAATTTCTGATGCAAATCTACTTGAACCATCTAGAGGATGACGTAAAACCAGAACGTCTGAATAAATAGACATTATTCGTACAGTGTCTGCAAGACTTTCGCCTTTTTGAGTTGATGATGATGAGACATCAGAAATTCCTAGTGAATTCCCACCAACGGATGCCATGGCAGATTCAAAACTAAGTCTAGTTCGCGTACTTGGTTCATAAAACAAATAGCCTAACGTTTTACCTTTACAGATTTCTCGTCTATCTGCTGAATTTAGTTGAATAATTTTATCTGTTGATGCGAATATTTTTTCGAGTTTTTCTTTGTTGAAGTCCTTAATGGAGATGACGTCTTTTTGATAGAACTCATTCATTCTTTCAATAATATATACAGGTGACTATACAAAGTATTCTGATGGAACAGTCCGACCTAATGGTTCGACGAATTAAAGAAGGGACTGTGATTGATCACATTGATGAAGGTAAAGGTCTTCAGGTACTTAACGCATTAAGAATAGATGGTAAAGATGGCAGTTTAATCACTATTGCCTTGAACGTGCCAAGCGGCAAATTTAAGAAAAAAGATATCATCAAGGTGGAGAATAAGTTTCTAAAAGATGATGATACAAACAAGCTTGCAGTCATTGCTCCAAAAGCAACAATCAATATGATAAAAGAATACAAGCTTGTTGAGAAACGGAGAGTTTCATTACCAAATGAGATAGATAGAATATTTCGATGTTCTAATCCAGATTGTATTACAAACAGTACCGAATACATTGAATCAGTCATGGACGTGATTGATAAGGAAGGAAGAGTACTCAAGTGCAGGTACTGTTCCAGAGTTTTAGATGTAAACAAGCTAAAATACAATTAGATTAAAAACTTAAAAATTTGAAAAAGATATTGTAAGGACTATTGTCCTAAGATGATAAACATCATAACTATACCATAGATTGCGATGGATTCAACCATACCTACGAAGATGAACACCTTAGACTGTAAAGCTGGGTTCTCACTAATGACTGCAAGACCTGCTGCACCTACTTGACCAAGACCTATTCCTGCTCCTCCTGCGGCAATACCAAATGCTAAACCAGCACCGAGAAGCTTCATAGAGTCACCACTAGATGCAGAATCTTCTTGTGCAAATGCAATTCCGGTCGAACCTAGAATTGAAATTGCTGATGCTGCCAAAAGTAACATGACGATAGTTTTCATTTACGTTCAGACTCCATTTGATCCATATTTAAATCATGATGAGATGTTTGACTTAAATTCGATCCAGTGTTTTCTTTTTGAAGGATTTAAGATCATCTTTAATGGAATTTACAAAATCATCATAGCTTCCATCCAGCTCTTTCTTAGAATTTTCCAGTAATTTTTTTATTTCTTCTTTTGCCATTATTTCCTACTTTCCATCTTTGCTTTGACTTTTTTTAACTTTGCGAATTCTTCTCTCTCTCTTTCTTCAAGAGTGGAAAGAATGAATCTAATTTTTTCTTTGTATTGAGGGATAATGACATTTTCAAGGGCATTTAATAATTTTTGAGTCTTTTCCAATGCTTTTGCAAGACTAAAAATGGAATTTTCATATTCTGCGGCTTTACAGATTTTTGGCATTAATTCTTTGATTTGTTTTGCAGCTCTATCGATTGAAGAGTTTGTATCTGCAAACCCGTAAGGCATCAATTTTGTGTCCTTTTCTGTTACAGTAAGTGCTGGGATTTTCACATCGACAACTCTTCTAACATGAACTTCTACCTCCATAACTGGCGGAGTAGATTCTGCTACAGAATCTACGGTATTGGTACCTAACGCCAAATATGCTTCATTAACTGATTTGTAAATATCTTGTAAAGGTTCCCAGATTCCACCTCGCGCTTTAGATGCTTCTTGAATCATCTCTTCGATATTTTTCAAGAGAACTTTCCGTTTATCATCTAAGATTTTTTGAACCATTACAGCGACTTGAGTAGATTTTTTATATTTTAAAAGTTCAATTTTTGTCGCTGCAACGTTTTGTCCAAATGACATTTGTTACTCTTCCTGGTAATACTGATCAATGAATTTATCTTTGATTTTAGTAATCTCATTCTTTGGTAATTTAGAGACGATTTTCCATAATACATTGAGTGTTTCTTCAATTGTTCTATTCTCATCAGTTGCTTGTGAGAGGAATTCTTTTTCAAAGACGTCACCTACATTCATGTATTTCAAATCGATTTCAGTCAGACCCGCTTTGCCTACGATTCCTGCCAGAGCTCTTACTTCTTGTGCTCTAGAATACGCATCATAAACTTGGTTGGAAACTTCACTATGATCTGCTCTAGTACTTCCTTCACCTATACCATCTTTCATCAGTCTACTAAGACTCATCAAAATGTTGATCGGGGGGTAAATTCCTTGTCTGAATAAATCTCTGCCTAGTACAACTTGGCCCTCTGTAATGTAACCGGTAAGATCAGGTATTGGGTGAGTAATATCATCGGATGGCATTGATAAAATTGGAACTTGTGTAACACTACCTTTCCTGCCATTTAGTTTTCCGGCTCGTTCATATATTGTTGAAAGATCAGTGTAGAGATACCCAGGGTATCCTTTTCTTCCAGGAACTTCTTCTCTTGCTGCACTAATTTCTCTAAGTGCTTCTGCATAGTTTGTCATATCAGTTAAGATAACCAGTACATGCATTCCCAATTCAAATGCCAGATATTCTGCTACAGTTAATGCCACACGTGGTGTGATGATTCTTTCAATTGCAGGATCGTCTGCTGTGTTTAGAAATAATACACTTCTTTTTAGTGCGCCAGATTCTTCAAGACTTCGTCTGAAATATTCTGCTTCGCTGTATTGCACACCAATTGCTGCAAACACCACTGCAAAATCGTCACTAGTACCAACAACACTTGCCTGTCTTGCAATTTGTGCTGCAAGAAGATTGTGAGACATACCAGAGCCAGAAAAGATTGGGAGTTTTTGCCCTCTAACCAAAGTAATCATTCCATCAATAACAGACACGCCAGTTTGAATGAAATCTTTAGGATATTCACGTTGTTCAGGATTCATAGGTTCGCCGTTAATGTCAATGAATTTATCAGCAATTGGATCTGGTAGCCCGTCTTTTGGTCTTCCTAATCCATCAAAAACTCTGCCAAGTACTTCTTTTGATACTGGCATTTCCATAACTTTGCCTACAAATTTAGCTTTAGTTCCAGATATTGATAATCCAGATGTTCCCTCAAAAACCTGAACAATCGCTTTTCCATTTCCTACTTCAAGTACTTTACCTAATCTTCTTTCGCCATCTTTGGTTTCAATTTCAACTAATTCATCAAATGCGGCATTTTCTACATCATCTACAATTACGAGCGGTCCCTTGATTTCTGCAATCTTACTATATTGAACCCCGCCTTCAGTGGTCAATTTGATACTTTAACTCCTGTAATTGTTTTGAATTCTTCCTGCATTTGAACATCAAGTTGATCTAGTTTTGCCATCTCGTTATCTTTAACATCCATTCTTGCCTTGAGGATTAAAGATACAACAGAAATGTTTCGAATATCAGCTAATGGTGTGCCTTCTTTGAGTGCTTGCTGCCCTCTTCTGTAAAAGTCAACTAGTAATTTCATTAGTTTGTATTGTTTTTCTGGACTACAGTATGTATCAACATCATCAAAGGAGTTTTGTTGTAAAAGACCAATCTTTACCATTCTTGCAACTTCAAGGATTAATTTTTCCTCATCAGGTAATGCTTCAGGTCCTAAGAGTCTAACAATTTCTTTTAACGTATCTTCCCTTTGTAAGAGACCATATGCTTCACTTCTGAGACTCAGCCATTCTTCACTGATATTTTCACCCCACCATTTCGCAATATCAGCAAGATAGCCAGAATAACTATTCATCCAGTTAATTGAAGGATAATGTCTAGAATATGCCAACTTGGCATCCAAAGCCCAGAATGTTTTGATAAATCTCATTGTATGAGTTGTTACAGGTTCTGTAAAGTCACCACCTGATGGAGATACGGCACCAATCAAAGTTACTGAGCCATCACGGTCTGGACTACCAGATGCCTTTACACGACCTGCTCTTTCATAAAACTCTGCCAATCGTGATGCAAGATATGATGGATAGCCCTCTTCTGCTGGCATCTCTTCTAATCTACCGCTCATTTCTCTAAGTGCTTCAGCCCATCTACTTGTGGAATCTGCTACAAGTACAACGTCTTTACCCATATCTCTGTAATATTCTGCAATTGTTACACCAGTATAGATACTTGCTTCTCTTGCTGCTACTGGCATGTTACTTGTATTTGCAACAAGAACAGTTCTATCCATAAGTGGTTTTCCACTACGGGGATCTTTAAGATGTGGAAATTCAACTAGTACCTCAGTCATTTCATTTCCTCTTTCACCACAACCAATGTAAACAACAACTTGTGAATCTGCCCATTTTGCAATTTGATGCAATGTCACGGTTTTCCCTGTTCCAAATGCTCCAGGAATCGAACCAGTACCACCTTTTGCAATTGGGAAGAATGTATCAA
This sequence comes from Candidatus Nitrosopumilus sp., assembly GCA_020431995.1. Classification (GTDB taxonomy): domain Archaea; phylum Thermoproteota; class Nitrososphaeria; order Nitrososphaerales; family Nitrosopumilaceae; genus Nitrosopumilus. The sequence continues at coordinate 53,853 of JAGQHE010000035.1, read as the reverse complement.
TAACACGCTGCCCTGTAAGTAATGGAACCGTTGGATCATATCTTTTATGATATGGACGTGGTTTCCTTACAGGCCATCTGTGATACATTTTGATAGGGGTATTTTGACCGTCTTTCTCAGCAGAAGCTAATACAGTTTCTAAATCATAATCTCCTTCAGATACAATGCTTGAGATAACTCCACCTGGATGATCTGGTGGAACCATAATAGAGTGCTCAATAAGATCAGTTTCTTGAACAGTTCCAATTATAAATCCGGGATGAACTACATCACCGTTGCCTACTTTCGGAACAAAGTGATATTTTTTAATCATATCAACAGGAGTAGTTGTAATACCCCTTCCAATGAATGAACCAGAAGCCTTTGATAATTCTCTTAGAGGTCTTTGAATTCCATCATAAAGTTGTCCAATGATTCCAGGACCTAGCAATACACTTAGGGGGTTTCCAGTACCAATAACAGGTTCTCCTGGTTTTAGGCCACTTGTAGACTCGTAAACTTGAATAAATGCCACATCTCCAGTTAATCGAATTACTTCGCCAACTAATTTTGAACTGCCAACTGTAACGGTTTCATACATTTTTGCATCAGACATCCCATCTGCCTTTACTGCGGGACCACTTACCCATACAATTCTACCTTGAGCTGCCATCTAATTTCCTACTCCGAATTTTGATGCAATTTCTTTCCTTATTAAAGGCTTCAGGCGTTCAATTCTTGCATCTAATGTGTTATCAAATGTCATTGCTCCATCTTTTGATTTTACAATAACACCACCAATACAATTAATTTGATCAGATGACAATTCAGCGCCTGGAAATTGAGGTAGTATAGATCGTACAATATCTTTATCTTTAGAATTGGTAAGAACGGTAATTTGAGTAGTGCCTAAAATTTGAGTTGATTCATTTAGTAAAGTCTTAATCAGATTAGAGTAGTCTGCATTCCTAGCAGTGTTTGTGATTTGATCTAACGCTTCAGAAAAGACTTTGCTTACTGATTCTTCTAAAGTCATAAGTTGTTTGTTTCGTGCCTCAATATCTGAACTTCCTGTAATCTGCTTTTCGATCTTATTGGCCTCTTTTTTGCCATCAGAGATGATTTTATCATACTCGCTCTCTAATTTCGGAATAGCAGAATCTATCTTTTGTTGTGAATCAACAAGTGCCAGTCTAATGTTGGAAATGACATTTTTTTCGGTATTTGTTAAAATTTTATCAATTGTACTTTCTAATGCAGAATTAGACGCCAATGGATGCCGTTGACCCGTAATGGATTTTAATGTTTGGGATGAGAATCAGAAAGATATTAAACTCAATGAAAATACCCAGAAATTGTCTTGGGAACAGCCGATCTAAAACTTGGAACCGTGATTTTGCCAAGAAGCGAGTCTCCAAAAGCAATTTCAAGATTAACAGAATTTGAATGGTATCATAAAATTGATTCTGCTAGTGATATGGTAACGCCTGAAATTGATGATCTTCTTCTAAAAGCACAACAGACTTTCCAATCAGTTGATGATGTAGTCAAAGGGATTGGAGTTCCTCTAGAGGTAGGAATTATGGAGATATTGTTCAAAGGAACTGTGATCAAGAAAAAAGATTATGAAATTAATGAAATAGAAGAGATGGTAGAACAATTAAGCAAAGAGGCTCCTTCTATTATTGATGAGCCAGCAAAATTATTACAAGATGCTGCAGATACTAGACTTTCAATTGAAGAATACAAAGCACTCAAAGATACATTAGAAATAATTAGAAAGATGAAGATAGATCTTTCTGGATTTGGTTTAATGAGACACTTTTTCATAAATCTCTTTGTAATTAATTCTGCAGACTTTGATGAGATTAAACGTTCTCTTGAAGATGCTACAATCTACAAATATGATCTAGAAAGCAAAGAAAAATCAGCAATTTTGGTAATTTCAGGTACAGAGGATTCTGAGAAAGTTCTAAAAATATTAAGAAGTTTTAATTCAACTACTTTTAAAATTCCAGAAGGATTTCCACAAATTCCAAGTGAGGCTTATGTACTTGCAGAAACAAAGATCAAAGAATTAACCGCAAAACAAACAGCAATTAAAAAACAACTATCTGGATTAACAAAGAAGATCAGACGGGATATTCTATCCATTCATGAAAAAGCACGAGTTGCAAAAGATGTACTTGAAACTCTAAGAAAACCTGGAGGAACAAAGAATTTTGCAGTAATTCAAGGCTTTATTCCAGAAAAAATGGAATCTAAGTTTACCGATGTGACAAAACAATGGATGTCAGTTGTAGAGGACATAACAGATCCCAAACTAAGAGAAGAAATTCCCACGCTGTTTGACAATAAAAAATTCGTTAAAACTTTTGAAGTAATTACAAAAAGTCAGGGAATTCCAAAATCAGGAGAACCAGATCCAACACCCATGATTGCTTTGATGTGGCCAATCTTCTATGGATTGATGTTTGCAGATATGGGTCATGGATTATTACTCATGGGATTAGGCCTACTATTCAAATTCAAAGGACAGGGAGAGCTTTCAAGATGGGGAATGCTCATTGCAATTTCTGGTGCCTCAGCAGCCATAGCTGGGGTAGGTGCAGGAGAAGCGTTTGGGTATCATCTAGAGCACATGGGACCATTCGAAGGGCTATTAGAGGAAGGCGGGGCGCTCCATTCAGTTAGTTGGATAGTAGGCATTCTTAGTGTTGCAGAATTAACATTTGAACAAGTAATCAACATTCTCAAAGTTTCATTGTTCATTGGAATTGTACATCTAGTTTGGGCAATGACTTTACGTGTAATCAGATTGCTAAAAGAAGGTCATAAACTAGTTGTATTTACCGAAGCGATTCCAAATATCACACTATATGGAGGAATTGTGGTTGTAATGATGTGTGCTATCGGTTCTCAATACGATGTAATGAACATGTATTCCAGAGTTCACACAGAGGCTGTTCCTTGGGTCACCATGTTCCTTGGAGATTGGGCGCAAGTTTGGATTGTCACAAGAATTGCAGTTGTACTTGTTATTGCATCAATGGTCATAATGATGATTGGGGGCGTCATGCATGCAAAGAAACATCCAGAGGACGGTGCAGATCCTGCAAGTGTAATCATGGAGGTTTTGCTAGGAAAAACGGTTGAAAGTTTGGCCCATACGATTAGTTATGCTCGACTTGGAATTATGTTGTTGGTACATGCAGCTTTATTGCTTACAGTAAATAATGCATTCACATCACTGGGAGGTTCTGAGTCAGGCGGTGCAATGGCCATGATCATCGGAGGCAACTTGGGAATTATGATGATTGAAGGACTAATAGTGTATATCCAGTCTCTCAGATTGCATTTGTATGAGTTCTTTACAAAGTGGTATGTGGGCGGCTCACAGCCGTTTAGACAGATTAGGCCGGAATTAATTTACAACCAGTTCATCTGGAAGAAAAAATAGGGTTTAGGAAAATTATTTTTCAACAGGAAGATCTAATCTATTACCCCATTCTCCCCAAGAACCTAGATAAACTAGGACATTTTTGAATCCTAGTTTTTTTAAAGCTAAAAATGTGTTAGCAGCTCTATATGCCCCATGACAATAAGTGACTATTTTAGAGTCTCGTGGATAATTGTATATTTCAGATAATTGCTCATCGTTTTTGAGAGTCCCGTCGTCATTGATATTTTGATTCCAGTCAATATTGATTGAGTTTGGAATATGACCAGACTGAGCAGCCCTGACTATGCTTCCATTGTATTCTCCAATTGAGCGAGCATCAAGGATTATGATATTATCAAGGTTGTCTCTAATGTATTCAAATCCAGAAATAATGTTTGGGTTTATTTTTCCTGAAAATTTTGATGGTTTGAAACCATTTGATTTTGTTTCAAGTGAGCGACTTTCTTTTTTCCATTTTGTTATTCCGCCATTTAACATTGATACATTTTCATGTGAAAAATACATCAACATCCAAACACCCCTTGCTGCCAACATTCCAGAAACAGCATCATAAAAGATGACTTGCTTTTCTGGAGTCACTCCTAGAAACGAAAGAAGGTTTTGTGCTTGATTATTGAAATTTTCAATTCCTTGCTGTGTTGTATCAATCCAATGAAATGCAAATAGATCTAAATGTACTGCTCCTGGGATATGACCGTCAGAGTATTCCTTAAAGGAACGAGTATCAGCTATAATGAGATCGGGATCATTAAGAATAGAATTAAGTTCGGCGGTAGAAATCAACATGGTTTAGATAGGATCATCAGGTGTAAATTAATTTGGATAAAATAAAAAGAAGAAAAGAAAAGGATTTTTTCTATTCGTTTACGTATGCTCTTTCTCCGTGCTGTGCCAAATCAAGGCCAATCTCCTCTTCCTTAGGAGTTACTCTGATTCCGCCAGGCCACACGGCATCCATTATTTTCAGGATTACAATAGTAACACCAAAGGCATAGCCTATTGATATTGCAGCACCGATGATGCTGATTGCTTGCTGTTCCATTCCTTCTGCAGTTCCAGTCCATGCACCAATACCGTCTCCAGTATCCCAAATGTGTGGACTAGCTAATGTACCAGTCAGAATTGCACCTGTGAGACCACCCATTCCGTGTACTCCCCATACATCTAATGCGTCATCCCATTTGCGTGCACTCTTAAAAGCGATACATGCATAACAAATTGTACCAGCCGCAATACCGATTATAATTGAGGCCATTGGGCCTACCCAACCTGAAGCCGGAGTAATTGCCACCAATCCTGCTACTGCACCTGATGCAGCTCCTACAACACTTGGTTTCCCTGTATGTGCCCATGACATCAAGACCCAAGTAACTGCAGCCATACCAGTTGCGGTATTTGTGACAGTCCATGCACTTACGGTAATGCCGTCTACCATCACTTCACTTCCTGCGTTGAAACCAAACCATCCGAACCAGAGTATTCCTGCTCCAAGGACTACCATCGGGATGTTATGTGGCTCCATTGGCACTTTACCATATCCAAGTCTTCTACCAAGGACTAAGGCTCCTGCCAATGCAGAGAATCCTGAAGTAATGTGTACTACAGTACCACCAGCAAAGTCTAATGCAAACGATGGAGATAAGTCTGGATCAATGTCTATTGCTCCTCCTCCTATGTAACCACCTCCCCAAACCCAGTGTGCTACTGGATCATAAACGAAGGTTGCCCATAAGAGAACAAACACAATTAACGCACTGAATTTGATTCTGTCAATTAATCCACCAATAATTAGAATCGGTGTAATTATTGCAAATGTTGCTTGGAACATTGCAAATAGTTGGTGAGGTACAGTACCAGGCCAACCTTGACTACAAACATCTCCTTCAACCATTGCATTCATCTGGTAAGCTGCAGACCAAGTGTCTCCACAAGGACCTGCTTCACCTAGAGGTGCATAGTGAGACACCTCATTAAATCCTGCATATTGGAGTGAACCCATGAACATGTTTGCATCAGAATCAATTGGACCAAATGCTAGTGAGTATCCCCATAGAACCCATTGTACTGACATTAGACCCATGATGATCAGGGTCATACCAAGTACGTTGACGATGTTCTTTGATCTGGCTAAGCCACCATAAAAGAAACCGACTCCTGGGGACATGAAAAGTACTAATGATGTTGCTGTTAGCATCCATGCCGTATCACCTGTATCAATTTTACAAGGTAGCATGTTGCCTTCACCGTCATCATACCAGCATTCGTTAGGGTTTCCAGTGTAGATACCACTGGTTCCTTTGACATATCCGTCCATCCCATCATCAATACTTTGTGCAAATGCTTGTGACATCGCACCAATTGACGTGATGGATACTGTGGCTACAAGTAATAGAGCATACTTGTAGTTCCTAGAATTCATTAAGTTTATCGAAATTGGAAATTATTTAAGCATTGAAGACCACAAAACTAGTAAAAAAGTAAATTTTTATATTTTAGTTTATTCTGTGAATAACATAATAAATGAAAATTATGTTATGGATTGGCATATGAAAATAAAATCAGAATCAAAATTAGCCATTTTTGATACATTCAAGACTAAATGGAGTAGTTTGACTGGAGAAGCAAATAGGCAAAGAGCCATCATCACAATATTGAGCAGCAATGCAAACCCAGCTGAAAGAACAAGAACAGGAATTTCTCAGAGAATAGCAAAAAGACAAGGCATTACCTGGAAGAACCTCTATTCGGGGATATTTCGTGATCTTGATGAGGTTTTGCTTCCTATGGAGATTGCAGAGGAAGATGGGCGATTACCCCTAAAAAGAGGTCCAAAAGCTCTCCAAGAGAAAGGAATTCCATATTATCATTTGACAAAAAAAGGGGTTTTGGTAGCACTTGCCATTAATGATGATAAGAACAGGGAAAAATTGTTAAAAGAATTTTTTTCAATGGCTGAGCCTGCTGAAAAAGAATTCGAGGCAATCCTGACCAATCTGTCAAAAACCAGCCCTATTTTCACAGATTCGATTTTCCAAAAGTATGTCAAGGCCTTTTGTGACAACAAAATCAACGAATTACTTCCTTTAGACCTCTCAAAATTGAAAGATATTGCTGACGAATCACTAATAATTCAGAAGGAAATTCTTTCAGCCTTTGTAAAACTGCCAAAACAAGAAAAAGAAGATGCTGTTAAATTCCTGGACAAAATCACATAAAATTTGTTCTCAGAAACAGATCGCCAAACATTAAAATCAGTTGGCTAATGAGATTGATCGAAATGGGTGGCTCTAAGAATGTCTATGCCTCAGTTAAGGCATATAGCAAAAGAGGCAAGTTATTGACAAAGTCTGATTTTCAGACTCTTGCAGAATCAAGGGATTTAGAAGAACTGATGACCAGAATCAAAAATACTGTTTATGCAGATGCTGTAGCGGATGTCCAAAAACCTTACACTTCACTAAATATTGAGTCAGCCTTGAGGGGCAAATTAGCAGACATCCATTATTCAATTGCAAAAACATCAGGAAATTCTGGCGTACTAGATGCATATTATATGAAATTTATTGTTTCAAATTTAAAGCAGATTTTGAAAGGCAAGATACTAGGAAAATCACAAGAAGAGATTGAATCTCATGTGAATCTTCATGCCGAAGAACTAATCAAACAAAGAGACATAATAATTAAAGCACTAGTTGCTAAAGACTTTGAAGAGGCAGTGGCAAGTTTGAATTCGGTTGAATTTGGGGAAGAGATTGCAAAGGCTGCAGCATTATACAATGAAAAAAAGAATATTCAAGTTTTTGACACATATTTTGATAAAATTTTATATCAATATCTAGCTGGTGCAATGAAGAACTATTCGGACAAGGAGGCGACAAAAATAGTTTCAATGGACATTGACTTTTACAATATTTTAAGTGTGATAAGAGGAAAATTCTGGGGATTGCAAGATGAACAAATCCAGGATTTGATCATAATTACAAGTCCTCCTGCAAGAGAATTGCTTGGAAGAATGATGTCAGCTGCAACAGTTAGAGATGCTTTCAATGAGCTGTCAAATACAAAATACAAGGACTTAGTCCCACAGGTTGAAAACGAGTTAGATGCTATCGCTGAATTTGAGAGAGCATTTGAGATGTCAATATACAGCACATCTCTGAGATCATTTACAAAGATGTTTAGCTTTGCAACAATTGTCGGAATAACTAAATTGACCTCATTTGAGATTAGAAATCTAGCGGCTATTGCTTTTGCAGTTGAACAAAAGATACCAACAGAGACTACAATGTCAAAATTAATCCTAGAATCAGAATAGGAATCTTAGAATGATTAATTTTCCAAAGAAGAAAACCCAGGTTTCTACAGAAGTTTTAGTCAGGTTTATCTGGGTTAGCTCATTTCTAGCCATGATTTTTGCTCTTCCTCCTCTAGGATTGTTCTTAGGAATTTATTTTTTAACTGGGGAGCTGGTTCTTGGAGCAGTGATTGGTTTTGGGGTTCATTTTGTCATTCTGGCTTTTGCAGGAAAAATTTCAAAGAAAATAACTCAATTCATGAGCTAAAATATAAGAAGTCACACGTTGAAATGATTTATCATGATGGGGGATAGAGACTTCCGAAGCATTGTTCAGAATGCCATTGGTTCTATAGAAAAAGAACTAGAAATTGACATAGACTCAGAAGATATTCAGACCATTCATCTTCAAGAAGCGGTTCAATGTCTAAGACGTTCATATTATGACAGGATCGAACCTAAAGAAATTGAAAGAAGGGGGTTCAACGATCTTCTCTCAGGATTACTAAGGAAGTTACAATACGGTAGTGTTCCAAAAGAATTCCCCATAGATAGCATAAATCTAAGGGGCCAGGCAGACATGATAGTAGATGATTCTATTCTGCTGTTCAGGGCAGCTGCAAAAGAATTAGAAAGCCCACAAGCAAATGATGTCCTATATCTCAATGCATGTATGTGGATATATGATAAGTCAGATGGAATAATTATCTATATTACAGGAGATAGAAATGAAACAACGTTTTCAATAACACGTAACAAGAAGATGTTTGAGGAGATAATTAGGAGGGTTAAAGTTCTAAATGATCTTCTCAAAGAACAGAAAACCCCCATCTTGGAGCCATCAACCGATTGTTCTGACTGTCAGTATTTTGAAAGATGTTTTATGAAAAAAGTAAATACCAAGCAATTATCTCTTGCAGAAATGCTAGGTTTGGGCAAGAAAGACTAGGTTTAGATAAATGAAAAATATTGTAAAGGAAGATTTCCTTGTTTAATCTAGTGGTTCTGGATGTCCTTTGCCACGAAGAGCGAAAACCACTACTGCAAGTGCAATTGCTACTCCTACTGTTGCGCCAAATGCGGCCATTCCTGCTTCTGCCATTTGATAAAAAAACATCTTTCGACCTTTTATAACTTTGTCAATATTCTTTCGCTAAAAACAAACTATCATAATTTTATCATTTTATGATACAATACTAATTCATTTGGTAAACTCAAAGTGAAGCGTGTTTTCTTGTCCACTAGTCATAGAGCTCAAATTGTAAAATAAATCGCCAGATACTTTCCAAGACGGATTGTCATCTTTTAGAATAGCCCATAGTTCAGGGGTATTTTCAGATCCTTTCAATGCAATAGTATCTTTTAGAATGATTGAATTCTCACCAAGAAGAGTGTAGTAGTTTGATCCAAACTCAACCATCCCTTCAGGCCTACTACCTATCCCGCCTCCAGAAATTTGTTCAGAATCAGAATAATTTGTTTCAAACAATTGGTAGTCCATCATTTGAACAATAACAGCACGTGGATTAGGATTAGAGACTTTAAACGCAACATTAATTTCGGCATTTCTTTCTGAAATTTTTTCAACAGAGATATCTTCTAATTCAATCAGAAGAGGTTTTGCTTCCATACTGCCTTGAATGGGAGTAGTGTCTTCTTGAGAAGGTATAACTGTTGTAGGTCCTACCAAAAGAATTCCACCTAGGATCATAGCTAGTCCCGCCACAGCAGCACCTACAAAGATTTTAGGATTCACAATTTTTCATATCATTTAGGCATCTTAAATGTTGAGATAGTTATTATATAATTGAAGGAAGAAAAAATCATGCAGTATTTTCAAGCGGTACAACAAGGAAAGCAGAGAGCAAGTAAATCACAGATGAGAATGTTTGAGGTTGCCGGATTTGGGATGCTGACTTTGACAACCAAAAAAATTAACGGTGTATTTTATCCGGTAGGGGAAGAAGAATTTACTGCAGTGATTAGCTCTGCAGACGGATACGTGGCAGTGATTGTGGATAGAGACGGGTTTACAAAGGCTCAGTCAAAAGCAACGGGGAAAGAAGCAGCCATGTCAATTTTCAGGAAACTGCGAGAATCAGGAATTAACGAATATCAAGAAAAAGAGATTCAGATTTGGTCTGAGACAAGACCTACCGTACAAAATGAAGTTTAAGGAAAATTATTTTGAAGGCAGTATAATTTCAGTGCCCACGTCTGCGCCTTTAATGGCTTTTTCAATAATTTTTGGCTCAGCCTTTAGGATTCTTGTTTTAATTTTTGAGCGCTCTATTATTTTTAGAGCGACAATATCCATCAAGTCATATCCCCCTGCTACAGAATCCTCATGAACTAGCATGTTTTTCAAATTTTTAAGGTCAATTCGTTTGAATTTTTTAGCTTTTTTGAATTTGTTAGGGTCCATGTCATAGACCCCGTCCACATCAGTGGCATTGAGAAATTGATCAGCATGTATTTTTTCTGCAATCAAAGCTGCGGTACCATTGGTACTTTGACCCGGGTGCAGCCCACCAGCTACGACAATTAATCCATCATCCACTGCATGTCTGATTTCTTGCAGAGTGGTTGGCGGGTGTGAGTATGCCTTGGTTTTTAGCGCATAAATCAGTAGTTTTGCATTAAGTCTGGATATTTCGATTCCAAGCTCATCAAGCGTGGATTCATCTGCTCCGGAAGATCTGGCATGTGAAATATAATGTCGTGCAATATTTCCGCCACCAGCAATAACAATTGGCTGGCAGATTTTGCTGATTCTTACTAAAAATTCTGCGTAGTCTTTTAGCACTTTGACATTGTCCATGGCAAAAACTTTACCAGATAGTTTGATGACAATTCGTTTTTTCATTTCAGTTCACCCAGGATTGATTTTGCGGCAATTTCAACTTTCTTTCGGTGATTTTGGTGAGTGTAGATTCTCAGAATATTCATGAATCCTGAAATGGCCGAGACAACGGGAATTTCTGAAATGGGCAACTCTTTTGCAGAAGACTTTCCATTGTCGTCAGTGATCAGGATTATGGATTTAGACTCATTTTTGGATGGTGCAAGAGGGATAGATGGGGTAACGGAACTGTCTACAAATATTTCATTTTCGTCAATTCTTGATTTCTTAGAAATTTCGTTTCTTAGCTCGTCAGTGCGTGTTTTTTGCAGGTTGGTCTGGCTAGTCAGTATTCTCTCATAGACGCACTTTAGCAACTTTCTGTTTTGGTAGTCCTGTGCAAGCTCTCTTGCACGCTTTAATTTTGGGGATTCGGATGAGATCAGAGTTGATAGGACATACTCGTCTGTAAGTTTGACAAATTCATCGAGATTCAAAGTGGTAAAACCAAATTCATCGTCAGATAGTCTTAGTGCCTCAATAAGCATGACTTCAGCTGCCCTCACAGTCTTGTGAAAGTATACTGCCTTGAACATTTGATATCTGGAATGCATCATGGATTCAAACGAATACAATGCAGAACGTTCCAAGGCTAATTTCTTCTGGTATATGTCAAGTGATTGCGTGATTCTTTTATGATCAATTTTAGCATGCTCTGCGCCTGTAAAATAACCGTCCCTGAGCAAATAGTCCATCATGTCTGCACTCAGTACACCTGAGACAATCTCATTCATGTACTGTAACTTTGAATTCCCAAAGGCAACGCTTGTGACTAGTTTTTTATCGAAGCCGTTTTTTGACAAACTATCGCCAATCTCAGAATTCAGGATTATTTCCTTGCCAAAATCTTCATGGGAGGTTTTTTTTTCTTGGATTATCTCCTCAAAAAGATGGGAAAACGGTCCATGGCCTATATCGTGCAAGAGGCCGGCAAGCCGGAGAATTTCAATATCATCAGATTGCAGGATTCCCTTTTCACTTAATGTGTGCCCCGCCTGTCCTGCAATATGCATGACACCTAACGAGTGTTCAAATCTTGTATGTTGGGCAGAAGGGTACGTCAAATGAGCACCGGAAAGCTGCCTAATTCTTCGTAATCTCTGAAAAACAGGATTGTCTATTATTGAGAGCTCGTGTTGATAGACACGAATGAAATCATGTATTGGATCAATTATGTCCAGATAGATTTTTTTCATAGCCCTATTTTCTTTGAGAATATTCTCATGATCTCTTCGTGTATTTCTTTTTTAGATTTTGACGCGTCAATTATCTTCCAGCGTTTCTTTCTGGCAGTTGCGCGATAAATATCGGATATTTTCCTTAGAAATTCTTCATTCTTTTCAAACTTGTCTCGCTTGGTTCTTTGTCTGCGGAACGATTCCTTTTGTGTAACGTCAAGCAGGATTACAAGATCAGCCTTTGGGAGTCCTGCATCAAGGTTCTCAAGCCATTTTTGGTCCATGCCGTTTGCAATGCCATAGACCAGATTGGAATGGTAGTAGCGGTTCATGATCAGAACGGAATTTTTTTCTTTGGCTGCTAGAATCTCTCCGAGTTTTTCCCACCTGTTTGCGGCCAATAAGCAATGAATTGCTTGAGGGGGAAATTTCCTTTTCCCGTTCAAATATTGCCTGATTTCTTTTCCTACAGGGGTTTTGTAGTCTGGAAAATGAAATAACTTAGTTTTGATCTTTCTTTTCTTAAGGGCTTTTTCCAACATGGTTGACTGGGTTAGCTTTCCTGCCTGGTCTCCGCCTTCAATTACAACTATCATGTATACCAAGACAGGTAAAACTGATTGATTAAAAATCTATCAAATCAATATTCAAGACAGGGAGTACGTCATAACTATGCAGAACTAGTCAGTGTTATTTTTTGACATAATAAATGTGAAATATGATTTAACCGTGATTCTAAATCATGGCAACAGTACTAAAAAAGACAGGTGGACCATATACCAGAAAAGAACAAGAGAAGAGACGCAATCAGGTCTATGATATGCATTTTGAGAAAGGATACTCTGCAGTAAGAATTGCAGAGAGCATAAAGATCAACAGGAACACGGTAAATGAGGACATCAAGTATTGGTATGCGCAAGTTTCAAGTGATTTTGATAACAGTGATCTTCCAGGGCTGTGAGCCCTGAAACAATACGACAGGCTTGAAAATCAGCGGGGACACTGCAAGACGAGATAGAAAAGCAAGAGAGACTCAAGGACAAGATGCTGCTTGAGAAAATGATTTTTGAAATTGATGCCAAGATTGCAGAGATGTCCCTGAAGATAGACCCCAGAATAATAAAGCCGGAGAACACAGAGGAGCAGATCAAAAGCATTGTAAGAAAGATAGTTTCCAGCCAACACTTTACTACCAATCTTGATGAGGACGAGATAATCTTTGAGATAATCAGCATTACAAAATGCAATCTCAGCAAAGCAAAGACAATCCTAAGGGAGATGACCGATCTTGGATTGGGAGTTGACAGGGACTACGACGATGTGGTGAATAACAGAATGGCCTTTTGAGATTTGCTGAGCTAAGAGAGTATTTCAGCGGTGATGATCTTGATAAGATATACGAGAAGAAGGAAAAAATGAGCTTCTGATTCAGGCATTTAGGGAAACCCAGAAAAAGTATGAACCGATGTATGGGCCTGACAGAGATAAATGGCCAAAGGAAGTATTGGAAGAGATAAGAAAGGAGCTAGGCAGTGAACAGTAAATCGTGGGACTCGGATTTGTATTGATTGATTCATCAAATGGCTTTGTCGCATGTGAAAATTCTGTCATTGCACAACACATACTCAGAACAATTCATCCAAAAAGTCTTGCCCAAACATTGCATTTTGGTAGACTATCTCAGTTACTGTAACTCCTGTCTTTCCATCAAATCTCCAATGCGTTTGTTTTTGGAGAATTTTTAGAAACTCGTCGACTTTTTGCTGGTTTCCTACGATCACTGAAAACTTGGCATCTGCAAACTCTGGATTGGATACTGTTACCTTGTACACTATTTTTTCAGGCAGGTCACTGCTAAAGGCCTCAAACACAAAATAATCAGTGCTGCCAAGGGCCTCAAGTATGGCATGAGGTCTCTTAAAAGAGAAATCCAGGATGTCAAATTCTGCAGGATACATCTTTCAAAGCGACTCGTAAAACGGTTTCAAGTCTGATTTTGTTCCATTCTTGTGTTCTTTGTTTGCGATCTTCCTGATTTCCTTAAAATCAAGTGACTCAAGATGCTCATACGTTTCATAAGGTATCTTTGCACCATACATAGATGAGATAAGCCACCGTACTATCTGAATGATGAACTTCTCCACATCTATTGCATCAATCCACTTTTCACCGGTTTCAATGCTTTTTAGAATTGAGAATATCAATACTGCGTTGATCTTGTTGCCTATGCTGACATACAGTTTTTCAATAGCATCAGGGTCAATCTGCCTGCCAGATCAAAGTACAACACGCAAAATACCATCAACATAGGCGTAAATTACCTAAGATCTACTGATGGAACCGCAATTTGGGTTATCTTGCATGACCTGATTGGCTCCAAATTCCATCAAGGTTTATAACCAAAAATGGGGTACATAGCACAAAATGGGGCTAGTCAATGAGGTAATCAAAGAGATTGGGAACAAGTCAAGGGAGTTCTATGAGTTTGTTTTGCCGCCAGTCGACATGTACCGCAATGAGAATAATCTCAAAGTAGTGATTGACATTCCAGGATTTAACAAGGAAGACATCAAGTTGACCTTGTGCGAGGACATACTTTCCATCAAGGCTCAAAAAAAAGTCGATGGGAAGGAATCAGATGCGCTGATCTCAAACCAGAGGCCAAACGTGATTGACAAAAAAATAAGGCTTCCAATCGACATCAAGCAGGGCGAGGAAAAGATAGAGTCTGCAAAATATGAAAACGGGGTTCTTACGCTAATTATCCACACAGCAAAGAAGGGAAAGAGCATCCAGATAGAATGATCTAGTATTTTCTAAACAATACCGAAGCTGCCATTACCAGACCTGAACAAATCATTCCAGACATACCCAAGGACTCGCTTGACTGGAACAGAAATGCAGAGCCTACAAAAATTGCAGATGCAAATATGCTTCCGCCAATTAAGATCGTTGGCTTTCTTTTTTTCATATAGACGGAGACCTCGTCCCGGAGTTTCTCCATTTCAGATCCAACTCGCAGGGCAGAGTCGATAGATTTTGCAAAGCCATCAAAGGAGATCTTTAGCTCTTCAACATATGCCCTTGAGATGAGGTTTTCCTCCTCTAGGATTTTTTTCAAGACTTTGACAAACTTGAAATCAACGTTGTGTGTCTTGTAGATTCCCTCGATTATTGAGGCCATTCTCATGTACAGGGCCAGGTTTTTTGGCAGGACAAACGGGAATTTGCTCATGGTCTGATTTGCAAGCTCCATCAGGCTCTGCACCTCCATCTCGTCAGGCTTGTTTCCATGCATTGCGCCAATTGAAAGCTCGATTCCTTTTTCGATTACTGACCTGTTGTACCCGGGAGTCAGCATCCGAAGGTCATTCATTGCATTGACAACCCTTGTGGGGTTTTTTTCAACCAGTGCAAGATAGAGTCGGATTAGCTTGAATCTGGTCTCGTTGTTTATCTTTCCGACCATTCCATAGTCATACAAGATGAGTTTTCCATCGTCAGTTACTGCAATGTTTCCAGGGTGAGGGTCTGCATGAAATATCGAGTGCTTTAGGAGCATGGTAAAAAAGACCTTGTGGACGTCAATTACAAGCTGTTCCCTGTCAATTCCCTTCTCGTCTAGTGCCTGAATGTCTGTTATCTTGATTCCAGGGAGATATTCCATTGTCAGCACGTTTTTTGAGGAAAGATCGTCAAAGACAGACGGCACGATTACCTGGCTGGAGTCTTTCATGTCATCCTTGATTTTTTTAAGGTTTTGAGACTCTATTGTGTAGTCCATCTCCTCATAGACAGTTTCAATGAACTGGGAAAGCATCGCCTTTGCAGAATAGCGCAGGTTTGGATCGACAAACCTTAATGCCATCGGAAGGATTTTTTTCAAGACCCTGAGATCTTGCTCTACCGTTTTTTCAATTCCTGGTCTTTTTACCTTGATGACGATCTGCTGGCCGGAGGCTGAACCGCGGTAAACTTGCCCTATTGATGCGCCGGAGATGGAATCAGTGTCTATCTCGTCAAATATCTCGTCAATCGGGCCAAGATCCTTTTCGATTATTGGTTTTACCTGGGCAAAAGGGGCAACAGGTACGCTGTCTTGCAGTTTTGCAAGCTCTTCAAGATACGGTTGCGGCAATATGTCCGCCCTTGAGGAAAGCCACTGACCTAGTTTGATGTAGACTGGCCCTAATGAGATGAACGTGCTTAAAGCCCTGCGGGCGTTTTTTCGGAACTGTTCTAGATCCATCTCATTTTTCTTTTGGCTGATCCAGGTTTTTCTATCTCTGCGTAACGCCAAAACTGACGGCAGGAGTTTTACAAATACTTGAATGGTTCTAGCTGCAGGCATTGGTCACTCCAGATAATTTTTAATTTTCTTTGTTGCCGCATATCCCACATATCCGGAAATGATCGATGACATGAGACTGACTGCAAATGATTGTTTTTTTGAATTTTTATCAAGAATCTTTCTTGCAACTTGTGAACCGCCAAATACTGCACATGCCAGACCAACTAGAACTTCTGGCGCATCACGAATCAAATGTCCGATGGGATCCTTTCTTGGATCTACTCTATCCGTATGAACTAGAAATTTATCGCCATATTCTCTAATGTGCAGGTTACCATAACGGTACTGCTTGTCTGCCCCATTTTTTTGTCCAAGGATTGTCTCTTCTGCTTTTTCTAGCATGAATTCCCGTAATTCCTTTGGGACCTCAATTTCATCCCCCGGCATGATCGCAAGATCTAACAATTGCATATAACCTTACGGTCTGAAAAGCGCTTCAGTCTATCACTATGACGGCCAGTTGGGTTTTGTATCTGACACACTGAAAATTTCTGCAGGTCCGGGTGTGCAGATGTCATATGTTCAGAAGTGAGTTGTTTTCGAAAAATGTGACTTTATACCAGTTCATCAAATCTGCAAAGATCTCATGTATTTAGCCGATCTTTTGTAAACATTATGAAGCTGATTGAAAAGACTGCCAGCATTGCAATCCCGGTGACGTATGCATAGTTCAGTCCTACGCCAGGATGATCCTCTTGATGATAATAGTTGATCAGAAATGTTACAACTAGCAAGATCACTCCGACGACTGTTAGTTTCTGGTGTGTCTCCAACAAAGATGGGTTTGCCAGTAACTATATGAATTTAGAAGAGCAGCCAGTAACATTCGCCAGGCTTTGACAAAATATTCAGATTAGCATGGAAAATGTGTTTTGACATACAGCCATTTCTCTGGACGACAACAGAGTCGGATCAGGGGTACGATTCCATTTGAGACAGCTTTTTGATTACCTCGTCAAGCTCTGCTGCGTTTTGATCAAGTATCTTTCTTATCACTGCAATCTCTTTGTTGATCTGCTCCAGATGAACGTCATCGGAATTTTTGATTCTCTCTTCCAGATCCTTTAGAGCTTGTCGATTGCTTTGATTGATCTTTTCAAGTTCATTTTTGTACATCTCTAGTTTTTCATACTGGCTTGAGATCTCAGGAACTACATGTTTTTGACTTGCTGCAAGTCCCAAGATCACCAGACCTCCCACAGCTATAACCGCAATGAGAACAATTATGCCTAATCTCAATTTACGGATCTCATTTCCTCATTTGGATTTAAAATTTAGCACCTAGCTTTCCTGTGTTGTTACTTTTTTGCGCCTACGCATAATGTAGATTCCAATGCCTGCTGCTGCAATAATTGGAATGGCAGCCATGCTCAGGTCAGGGCCAGATCCGCCATCCTTTGACGGCTCTTCAACAAATATTGTAGCTTCAAGTGGCTGAAATATCTCATCTCTGACACTGTCCTTGTATCGCACGGTAATGGTGATGTCATGTTCCCCGTATCTCGGCTTGCCGTCAAACTCTATAGGTACGTTAAACGGTACGGGGGCATCTATTTCAATCTCATCGATGAACTGGGTAGTTGGTTTGATATTGGAGTCTCCACGAGGCTCAACTGACACAAAACCAAATAATCCGTCTTCATTTCCTTCATTGATTATTTCTCCAATCAACATCTGTGTGCCTGACAGTTCAATGACATCAATGTTGTATATGGACAAATCAATAAGACCCTTAACATAGAAATCGGCTATTCGTGAAACGGTGTGCTTGTCACCATGTGCATTGAAATATGTTATTTCAATTGGTGCGCGAAGCGTGTCGCCTTTCAGAGATTCTGGCACGTATATGTCAAGCTCAATTTGTTTTTTTGATTTTGGATTGATTTCGCCAATCTCCCAGTCCGTATTTAGAACCACAACATTCTCTATGTTGGTGATAGACTGTGTAGTTGATGCTCTTTCACTTTGTGTGTTTTGCAGAACCACGTTAACACTTGAGATTGGCGCGGTTCCATCATTTGAGATTTCGATTGTGACATAGTTCTGTTGTAATGACGTAAGGAATGGATCCAGTGCGCGTATGTTTATCACACTTTTCCCAGTGACTTTAAAGTCAAAATCCTCAAACGCGGTTCGGACTCCGGATTCACGCAGTCGAGAATAGTCAACTTTGACCGTGCCAGGGTACTGCTGGACTTTCACATTCTTGTCAATGTCTACAAAGAAAGTGAGGTAAAAGTTTTCCCCGGCAAGCGAGTTTGAGTCAGCATCAGCAAAAATCAATGAACCGGGCCCATCAGAGGCTGAAAACCCGAGAGGCAAAGACAGTTGTCCTCGTATTCCGGTAATGTCCTGGGTTCCAACATTTGCCATTACTACTGTAAATGGCACATTCTTATCGCCTGCATCAATCTCAAATTTTTCATCTGCCGTTCCAAAGTATGCATCAAGGAATTTGACATCCCCATAGTCTCGCTCAAAAGGAGAATCACCAAACCCTCCAGAGGCGATTTGTGCATAGGAGCTCTCAAAGGCAAACGGGGAGATTCCGATTGCAATTAATGACAACAAGAGTTTTGCATCAATCATGCCAGGACCTCCATTCCGGATGGTTGCTCACCCTCATAAGACCTGCCATCCTTTATCGTTATCACCTTGTCTACTTGCCCAAAGTGTTGCCTATCGTGTGTGACTATTATGAATGTCTGATCAAGTTTTTTTGCCATTGATTTCATTAGCTGAACAATTGTCTCTGAGGTTACAGAATCAAGATTGCCTGTTGGCTCATCAGCTAGGACTATTGACGGGTGGTTGATCAATCCCCGCGCAATTGCTACTCTTTGAGCCTGTCCTCCTGAAATCTTGTTTGCACGCTTGTGCATCTGTTTTTCCAGTCCAACTGCGTTTAGCAAGTCCATAGCTTCTTTTTCAGCGGCACCATCAGTTCCTCCAATCTGTCTTGGCAGCAATACGTTTTCTAGAACAGAGAGATCGGTAAGCAGGTTAGAGAACTGGAAGATGAACCCCAATTTTTTGTTTCTAAATGAGGAGATTTCATTATCATCAAGTGTCGTGGTGTCAACCCCATCAATGAAGATCTTGCCATTTGATGGATGATCTAGCAATCCAATCATGTTAAGCAACGTAGACTTTCCAGAGCCAGAGCTTCCGACAATTAGGACAATCTCACCTTTTTCAATTGAAAACGACACATCATCAAGCGCCTTAACTTTGCTGTCGCCTTCCCCGTAAATCTTGCTGACATGGCTGATTTCAAGTACTTTAGACAGTTCTCATCGCCTCCACCGGTAATAGCTTAGTTGCTCTATATGACGGATATAGAGATGCAATGATTGCCAAAGCAAAGGAAGTCAAGGCAGTCTGTATTATCTTTTCCCAGTTATAGCTGACCTCAAGAGGCAGGCTATTGTTAAAAGACATTTTTGTTTCCTTTGCATAAAAAGTATAACCCAGTCCCGCTGCAGTTCCCACTCCAGCACCGATTGCCCCGATAATCATTCCTTGAAAAATGAAGACTATGAGAATGTCTTTTCTTTTGGCCCCAATCGCCCTCATGATTCCGATCTCCTTAGTTTTTCCATTCACCAGCATCATCTGAATTGTGAGAATTGCAAATGCAGACGACATCATTCCAAAATAACCTATCATGCTAATCATTGCAATTCCAGACCTAAAGCCTGCGAGCTGCTCCTCAGCTGACTCTTCGATGGTTTCTGCCAGAAAATCGTCATTGGGAAATGATCTCAAAAAGAATTCTTTTACCTCTGATGCCTTGGAAGGATCGTTTAGTTTAACCATAAACGAACCGGTGTCCCCAGGCCTTTTCAGCATATCGCGCAGAGTATCAATATGTACAACAGCAGTATAGTCAAACCCCTGACCTCCAGGCGATTTTGCAATTCCGGAGACGGTAAATCTTCTAATCTGATCTTCCCCGAATCTGTCAACAACAAGAACTTTTACACTGTCGCCAACTTCGGCTCCGCCAAGATCCGCTGCCACATTGGATCCTAATACAATAGAATTCCTTGAAAAGACATAATTTCCTTCTGAAACAGTCTCGTGAACAGTGGATGCTTTAATGTCACGAAATGGGTCAATGCCGACTATTGGCACCCTGGTTTCTTCAATTAGTTTCCCATTCTTTGTCATGTTCATTTCTGCAGTCGATGAAAGCCGCGGTGTTGCCCCCACAACATAGGGTATTCTCTCAAACCAACTCACAATTGACAAATCAGATTTATTGATATAGTCTGCCTCGTCAGTTACAAGAACGTCGCCATTTCTGTAATTGCTAATATCTCTGACAATAGCATCAAAGAGTCCCTGAAAGATTACAAAGTTCACATGAATTACCAAGATTCCAATTGTTACAGCTAAAACAGCTCCAATCAAACTGCCTTTCTTATTAAACAGCATTCGTTTTGCAAGTTTTAGCCTATAATCCACAAGAATCATAAAATAGTCTGATATTTAACATATATGATATATAATACTAATAATATAGACAATTTTATAACAGATTAGTTTTTTCTCTGTCATATAGAAAAAGAAAAGTGATGAAATGGACAGTTTAGACATGCAAATACTAAGCAGATTATTGAATGATTGTAGAGAATCAGACAGACAGATAGGCCTAGAATTGGGAATTTCAGGCGGCACAGTTCGAGCCCGAATTCGAAAGATGCAAGAAAAGAAGATCATTGAAGAGTTTTTCATCAAAGTTGAGCCCCCCGTATTGGGTCACGGTGTTTTGTACTTTGTTGTAACAGGGGAAGACATGGATGAGATCTTAGAGCAAGCAAGTCTTGTAGGTGAGCCATATTTTGTTGTCCCATGTATTGGCGGAATAACAGTCTGCAGCGTTTCGGTAAAAGAGGACATTGAGCAGAAAATAGAGATTGCAAAGAAATTGATGAAAGATCTTAGAGTATTATCTATTTTTGAAGCTGAAAATCCAGGATTTGATTCAAACCTTACAAAAACGGATTTGGAGATTTTGGAGGAATTGATCAAAGACCCAAGACAAAAAATTGAGCAAATCGCCAAGAACACCAACATGTCAACAAAAACAATAACCAGATGCATTGAGAAACTACGCGATAATGAAGGCATCCAGTTTACCCTAGTTTATGATCCCAGAAAGATAAAAGACTTCATCCCTTATGCAGTGTTAACTTGGATAGACGGTGATCTAAAAGAGACGTTGGAGAGTCTGAATGACCTATTCTCTGAATCATATCTGCAAATTCCGTTTATTGCAAAAAATCAGATTGTCCTATTCATGTACAGCAACAGTATTTTCAAGATGGATGAGATAACACAAAAAGTCAGAACGGTAAAAAATGTGAAATCAGCTGATTTGTTCATTCCAAAAAAGATTTCATTTTATGCCAAATGGATAGAAAAAACCATTGTTGATTTTAAGAAATCACCAAAACTGCATCTTACGTATCAAACAAATTAAATAAGAATAATTTTCTGCACGTGTTATGAAGAAAACAAAGATCTATGACGGGAGAATTCTAGGTCTGAGCGTTTATGAAGGAAGGATTGAAGGAAGGACAGTCAAAAGAGAAATGATTGAACATAGAGGTGCATCAGCTATGCTTGCTTTTGATGAAGATGGCAAGGTGATCCTTGTTAAACAACATAGATTCCCATACGGGTATGTTCTGGAGATTCCCGCAGGAACATTGGAGGAAAAAGAAGAGCCAATAAAGTGCGCATTTAGGGAGTTGGAAGAGGAGACCGGGTACAGAGCAAAAAAGATGGCTCCGCTAATCACCTACTACCCGTCAATTGGCTACAATACCGAGGCAATTCATTGCTTTGTAGCCTCAGGATTAAAGAGGATGGCAGATCTGAAGCTTGATGAAGACGAAATATTGTCGGTAGTGAAGATTGACCTGAAAAAATTGTTGACCATGATAAAGACAGGTAAAATTCAGGACTCAAAAACAATATGTGCAGTTTTAACCTATGCTGCAAAGAAAAAATTATTCTAGTCATTCGTTATAGATCGGCTGTACAAGATCAACTACGTCTGCCCATGATTGCGCAATTCTTTCATACATGTAGAGCAGATCAAAAAAGTCTATAGGGGTTTCTTTTTTGTTTCCAAACGTAACCCGTAGTGAGCTTAGTTTTTCTGCATACTGTTTATGCAGAGATATGGCTTCAATAGCTAAAAATCTATCAGGCTTTGTAAATGCGATTATTGATTTATCAGCTAGTGCACTAAAATTCTTTACAGCGTCAAATATTTTCTTGGAAAGTTCGCCAGACAGGGATGAATTGTAGATAAAATTTGAGAGTTCCACGATGGAATCGCCTGCGTTTTCGAGAACGTTTGCTGCAACTCTATAATCAAGCACGTCTATATTTTCTAAATTAAACGCGTTTGCCAATCTTTTGTCAACAAGCGTACTTCTAATCAGTCTGACAAGCAAAAAGTATTGTCTGTTCACTTCAACATCACGCTTTGACAGTGTCTGCAGATTGGATTTGTCGTCCGAAATCAGTCCATTGGATGCATCATCATACATTCCAAGTGCGATCGAGCTCATTCGTTTGAGGATTTTTTCCGGGTTAAGTGTTGTCGCATCTAAAAGAAACTGCATGTTGATGTGAGACGCGTCTTCTTCGATTATTTCCATTCCAACCAGTCTTCGCATCGAATTGCGTATTTCCTCCCTATCCCTTCCAGGAATAATCGATTTTGAATTAATTTGAATTACGTCATACCCTAAAAGATAAGCTCCTGTAATGTTTGCTACAATGTTTTCCTCTTTTGGCAACGGATAAGAAATTACAAGTTCCTTTGTTGGACGTGTGTCCTTATTTGCAGATATTGAAATGGTGTCCTGCCCAGTTTCAATTTCCACTTGGCTGCTTTTATCTAGATGATTAGCATCAACCCACTCCTTTGGTAATGATACCAGAATACTGCTTCCTATTCTTTGCAGGCGGCGAATAAATTTAGTCAATTTATACTAATTTAGTTAATTTAAGCCATATTCTTATATTTTGTGTGGAATTTAAACTCAAGTTAATGGAGGCCATGGCATTTTGTCCCGCACATGTCACGGGTTTTTTCAAGGCCCATCTGGAGGACGATCACAATACTTTGGAAAATTTGGGATCTATGGGTGCAGGTTTTTCAATTAAAGAAGGCGTTACAACCAGGGTAAGAACCGATACAAGAGACAATCGGGAATCTAATTTCAGAATCACAACCAACGGATATCAATCAGATAAAACAGATGTTTCAGAATACGTCTTGAATGAATTTCTAAAGCTTGGTGAATTTTCAAATACGTTTATTGATATCGAACACAGCATATCAGTTCCAGTCGGATATGGTTTAGGCTCAAGCAGCGCTGTTGCTTTATCACTGTCATTTGCACTGGACAAGGTTCTTGGAACCAAATTAGACAAGACAAGGATTGGACAGATTGCGCACAATGCTGAAGTGAATTGCAAAACAGGATTAGGGGACGTATTGGCGTCATATCATGGAGGATTTGAGATCCGTATAAAGCCAGGTGCACCAGGAATTGGAACTGTCGAAAAAATTGATACAGATAAGATATCCATAGTTATGATCTGCTTCTCCCCCATATCTACAAATAAATTCATCAAGGAACGTTTATCACAAATTAATGGTCTTGGTGGAAAGATGGTTGGCAGATTACTAGAGTCAAAGAATTACGAACACTTTCAGGACATGTCTTTAGAATTTGCAAAGTATGTAGATGTAATGACACCAAGAATGGAGAAATTGGTCGAAGATCTTTCTGAAAATAACATTAAATGCGGGGTTGCACTTTTTGGCGAGACTGTTTTTTCCATGATTCCAAAAGAAAACGAGTCCAATATTTTAAAAATTCTGCAAAAATATGATGATGGGATTATAATAAAATCCGAACTTGATAATGTTGGAGCCAGAGTGCTAGATAATTAGTTGAGACTGCATGCAATTAATTCCCAAATCACACCCAAGAGCAAAATCACTTTTAGTCCGTGAGAAACTGGTGAAGGGGTTCGATAACGGACTGGTTGCAAAAGAAGGGCTTTTGGCACAGGGCAGGGGAGAAGCCTTTGATTATCTTTTAGGTGAGAAAACAGGAAAGGCCGCAGCACGTGCAATCAAGGCTGCAGCTGCACAACTCCTATTGGCCGAAATGCCGGTAATTTCGGTCAATGGCAATATCGCCGCATTATGCCCTAAACAAGTTGTGAGACTGTCAAAGCAGATCAAGGCAAAAATCGAGGTGAATCTATTCTATACAAATGCAAATCGAAAGCGGGCAATCATCAGGACCCTTAAAAAAAATGGTGCCACAGAAATTCTAGGCTCAAAAAGTGATTCGTCAACAAAACTGTCAGGCATTGATTCCGCAAGAAGAATTGTGGACAAGAACGGGATTTTTGTCGCCGATATTGTAGTAGTGCCATTAGAAGACGGGGATAGAACGATGGCATTAAGAAAAGCCGGAAAGACGGTAATCACCTTTGATCTAAATCCATTATCAAGAACCTCACAGACTGCAAGCATTACAATTGTAGATAACGTAACTAGGGCAATAGATTTGCTTATTGTGGAATGCAAAAAAATGTCAAAAAGCAATAAGAAAGACCTTCATAGGATTATTGCCGATTTTGACAATAAAAAAAATCTCAGAGAAAGTGTAAATCAGATTAAGAATAATTTGACAAGGAGAGCCAGAGTTGCATAGAACAGTACAAGATATTCTAGATATGAAAAAAGAGAAGAAGAAAATCTCAGTAATTACAAGTTATGATTATACGTTGGCCTCTCTATGTGACAGAGCAGGAATTGATGTGTTGCTAGTAGGCGATAGTGCTGGAATGGTTATGCTAGGGTATGAAAATACAATTTCAGTAACAATGGACCAGATGTGTATGTTCACAGAGGCAGTAAGCAGAGCAAGAAAAAATTCTTTGCTAGTATCAGATTTGCCATTCATGTCATATCAAGCAAGCATTGAAGACGCAATTAGCAATTCCGGCAGATTAATCAAAGCTGGTGCTGATGCAGTAAAGCTCGAAGGAGGTTCTGTTATGGCCGAAACAGTTAGTGAAATTGTTGATGTAGGAATACCAGTGATGGGGCACATTGGATTGCAGCCCCAAACAACAACGCTTTCAGAAGGATACAAAGTGCAGGGAAGAACAAAAGACTCAGCAGTGAAGCTAATTGAAGATGCAAAAGATCTTGAGGATGCAGGTGTCTTCAGTATCGTATTAGAGATGGTTAGTCGCGAGGTAGCTGAAATAATCTCCGAGACAATCAGCATACCCACAATTGGAATCGGTTCAGGAGCATGTTGTGATGGTCAAGTGTTGGTGGTACAAGACTTGTTAGGAATGTATGACAAGATCAAGCCAAAATTCGCAAAAAGGTACATGAGTTTATCTGAAGATATAGTAAACTCGCTTGGGAATTACAAGAAAGACATCGAATCAGGTATGTTTCCAGCACAAGAAAACTGGTTCTCAATGGATGAGGAAGAGTTGAGGAAATTACGTGAACAAATTGGCAGATAGAAAAAAGGCAACACAGAGGGATCATCCATCCCTAGACATTGTCAGTTCGCATGGAGTGGAACTGTCTGGGAAAAAAATTGTGCTTTGTGTTGCAGGAAGTGTTGCAGCATACAAAGCAATCGAATTGGCAAGATTGCTTATGAGACATGGCGCGGATGTAACATGTGTGACAAGCAACGTAGTTACGAAACTAGTGCAACCCGAATATTTCAAATGGGCCACAGGCAATGAAGTGATAACAAAGCTGACAGGCGAACTAGAGCACATCAGACTAGCAGACTATGATCAGTCAGATCTTGTAATAGTGTATCCCGCTACTGCAAACACATTAGGAAAGTTGGCAAACGGCATTGATGACACTCCAATTTCCACCGTACTTACGGTAGGGTTTGGATCAAAAATTCCAATTTTGATGTGTCTGGCTATGCATGCATCAATGTATGATAATTTGGCAGTTAAAAAAAACATAGATTATTTGAAAAACAAGATTGAATTCATGACTCCCAAAATGATTGAAGGCAAGGCAAAAGCTTCAGAACCTGAGGATGTCTTAGAATATGTTCTGTCAAAATTTGGGTTTTCTTCGGTGTTGAAAAATAAAAAAGTGCTGATGGCTGCAGGTCCAACAATCGAACATATTGATCCTGTGAGAGTGATAACAAATCTCAGCTCAGGAAAAACCGGAGTGCTTTTAGCATCTGAGCTGATTTCTGCAGGAGCTAAAGTTACTTTTGTTTATGGTCCTGGAGAAGAAAAGCCTCCAAAGGGGGCAAAAATAATTAATGTTGAATCCAGTAATGACATGCACGAGGCAATTAGAAGAGAGCTAAAGAAAAAGTTCGATATTGTCATCATGGCAGCAGCAATAGCTGACTATGTTCCAGTGCAGGCAAGTAGAAATAAGATCAAAAGTTCAAAGTCACAATTAAAAATCAGCCTCAAAAAATCACCAAAAATAATAGATCAGATCAAAAAATACCAAAAAAGCGTATTTCTAGTCGGTTTCAAGGCAGAATCAAATGTTTCAAAAAATCAATTGATCAAATCCGCACAAAAGAAATTGAGAGATTCATCATCAGACATGATAGTAGCAAACGATATTGGCTCTCCTAGATATAAAAAAAATCCTCAAAACAATCAGGTGATTATCATAAATTCTAAAAAAGTACTTTCAACAAGTTGGGTGAACAAACAAAAGATTGCCAAATTTATTAGAAAACAAATAGAATCAAACATAAAATGAAGAAGACGGAACTACGAAAATTAAAAGCCGATTACAAAGAGACCAAAAGAAAATTGGAAAAGTCAAAGAACGGTAAATTAAAAGAGAGGTTAGAGACAATTGAACACAGATATTATCATGAGACAGGCATGATGCTAAAAGATGATCTTCAAGAGATCACATAAAATACTAAACAGAACAAGGTTTTACAAATGAAGTTGATTCATTCTGAATACAAGCAAAGGAACATGAAAATTTGGAATGAAGTTGCTCCTAGATATCACAAGAGATGGGCAAGTGTCAACAAAGGACCGTTTCAGAGTTCAAAAAAGCTAATAGAATCAGTAGGTATCAGTAAAGGAGATTCGGTATTAGACATTGCATGTGGTACAGGTGCGGTAACAAAAGAGATTCACAATAAAATTAAGGATTCAGGATATGTCATAGGTGTTGATACTTCAATTGCAGCGATTAAAATTGCAAAAAAATGGAACTGCAAAAGGTCAAATTTAGATTTTATTAATGCAGATGCGGAAAAATTTAGTTTTTCCAGAAAATTCGATATTGTAACTTGTCAGTACGCGCTGTTCTTCTTTCCAAATGCCCAAAAAGCACTAAAAAACATGAGAAACAACCTCAAAAAATCAGGCAGAATTGGAATATCAGTCCATGGAAGAAATATTCCATTTTTTGACAGTATTTTAGATTCGGTGACCGAGTACATTCCAGATTATGTCCCTCCAAACTCACCGGACCTTGATAGATTTGGAACAAAACCTGCATTAAGATCTGAAATTTCTAAAGCAGGATTTTCAGATGTCATAGTAAAAGAATTTCTTTTCCATTACAGTCCCGGAATATTTGAGGATTATTGGAGAAATTACGTCAGATATATTCCAAAGCCATTAAAAGAGAAGATAGATGCTTTAGGATATTCAAAACGAAAGGAATTGAAATTGTCAATAGAAGAGAAAACGGGCAAATATACAAAGAGAAATGGGCAGATCATGTTCCCTTGGCAAGTTTTAATTTCAACAGCTAAATACTAGACATTAGGTGGGATAGAAACGGGCAAAGGCAACGAGAAGGAAGAAAAACCAAAAAAATCTGATTTTAGAGCGTTCTTGCGAAAAAGAGCGCCGTTTTATCTTGCAGCTGTTACGTTAATTGTAATTTCTGCATACGGAGTATTGTCGGAGAAGAATCTAGAAAGCTTTTTCCCAGAACTCACGCCCGAAGAGGAGAAAGTTTTTGATATTTTAATGAAGTATAACGGCCCAAACGAATCAGGGTTGACGGTATTAAAAGCGGTTGAGAATAAAATCAAAGAAGAATACCAAGATGAGAAAGTTTTTGATGACAAAAATACCAAAGTCGGATTAGACATATCAAAAATAGGTCCAGACGAATATCAAGTTATTTTGAATTTCCAGTCACATAAAGGAGAAATGAATTACGATTGGAATATAAATACAAATTCCAAGAAAATCACTTCGAACA
This sequence comes from Candidatus Nitrosopumilus sp., assembly GCA_020431995.1. Lineage (GTDB taxonomy): Archaea > Thermoproteota > Nitrososphaeria > Nitrososphaerales > Nitrosopumilaceae > Nitrosopumilus. The sequence continues at coordinate 25,370 of JAGQHE010000035.1, read as the reverse complement.
ATCCAGAATCAAAACACATCATCGATGTTGTGGATTTTTATGATTAGGCTCAAACCGTGACCAAATCTTTTGTAAATTTGTGCATTATAATCGGTCGTTCTTTTACAATTAGCGAATCTTCTATCCTAACTCCAAACTTGTTTTCCACATAGATTCCAGGTTCCACTGTAATTGCCATGTTTTCTTTTAATTTTGCGTCGCTCCTATGAGAAATAGTTGGAAATTCGTGTACCTCTAATCCAATTCCATGGCCGGTTGAATGGATGAAGTGTTTGCCATAATTTTTTTCTTCAATGTATTTTCTGCATGCAAGATCTATTTCTTTACAATCCACATCTGGTCTGACAGCTTTTAGACCTATGCTTTGAGATTCTTGAACTATGTCGTATGCTTCCTTTGCTTGAGATGAGATTCTTCCAATAGCAAATGTCCTGGTTGCATCCGAAACATATCCTTTGTACCTCAGTGTAAGATCAGTTACCACAAGATCACCTTTTTTGAATTTTCTCTGAGTAACCTGGGCATGAGGAAGAGCACCATTCGGACCTCCTGCAACTATCAGGGGATTAAGTGTGGATTTGTATCCAGTGCCAAACATTTCTTGTTCCATCGCATAAGTCATCAGGATTGTCTGTAATTCCGATTCTTTCTGGCCCACCTTCATTTTTTTATAACAGATCTCAAACATTTCATCTATGATTTTTGACGCTTTTTTGAGTATCAGGATTTCTTTTTGATCTTTGATAATCCTAGAATTGTAAAATGGCTCCGTGTTTGGTGTTATTTTGGGAACGTGTTTCTTCAGTGTCACCATGGTAGAATAGTTTTGGCAATCAGTACATACTCGATTTTTCTTTATTTTTGCAATCAAAGATGAAAGCAATCCTGTTCCACGTTCTGCGGTAACTACATTACAATCTTCAGATTCTTCTTTTGCTCTGCCTACTTCAAGCTCTGGCGCAATAATGGTTGTTTTCCCATTTTTTTCCAGCAATCCTATGGCTTCTCCCCAGAATCCAGTCATATAAAACAGATTTTCAGGCTCAAATGTGACCAGGGTGTCGCAGTTGATTTTTTGAGCATATTTCAGAAGATTTTTTCTGCGCTGCTTCATACAAAAATATCTTCGATTCTCAATTTATGTTTGATGTAAAGTTTGTATATGGAAAATTGAATTGGTATCCTGTGACGGAGGAAAAAGAGAAGAAAAAAGTGGTTGCCTTACTGTCAGGCGGTCTAGATAGTCAACTTGCAGTAAGAATGATGCAAGAGAAAGGTTTTGAAGTTTCAGCTGTTGCAATAAAAACTCCCTTTTGTGATTTTGATTGTGGACGAGGGTGCGGATTTGAAATTAGAGAAAGGGCAGATGATCTGAATGTAAATTTGAAAACTGTTTATCTTGGAGATGAATACATCGAGATGCTAAAACATCCAAAACATGGAATTGGTGCTGGTTTTAATCCATGCGTTGACTGTAGAACAATGATGTTTGATGCAGCAAAGAAACACATGGAGGAAATTGGGGCAGAATTTATCATATCAGGAGAGGTATTAGGGCAACGCCCAATGAGCCAGCATTTAGACTCATTAAGAATGATTGAAAAAGATTCAGACCTTGTTGGAAAAATTGTTAGGCCGTTATCAGGGGGACTACTACCAGAAACAGATCCTGAAAGAAACGGATTGATCAGAAGGGAAGATCTTGGAATGATCAAGGGCAGAACAAGAAGAAATCAGTTAGAGATGGCAAAAAAATACGGAATTGAAAACCCACCTAATGCGGGAGGCGGCTGCTTGCTAACGGAACCACAGTTCGGAATCAAAGCTAAAGACTTGTTTGAGCATATTGAAACTCCAACGATTAACGATATTGATCTATTAAAAATTGGTAGGCATTTTAGATTGGACGGGGAAACAAAATTTGTCGTTGGCAGAAATAAAGACGAGAATGAAATGATCAAAGCATTAGCGTTACCAGGAGATATTTTACTTGAAGCAAAGGATTACGTAGGACCAGTTTCAATACTGCGCGGTAAGAACGCAGGACTACATGTCGAATTTGCGTCATCTGTAACCCTGAGATATTCAGATGCACCAGAAAATAAGCAGGGAACCGTCATTGTGAAAAAAGACGAGATATTTGAAGAAATCATCTCAAAATGCGCAGAAGAAGAATCCTATATCAAATTCAGAATGTAGGCATGAATTTTTTAAGAAGTTAGTCAAAACTAAGGAAGAGTTTTTGAGTGAGTAGATCTCATTTTCAACAAGGATGCAAAAACAGGAAAATCCAACATATCTCAAGGCCATAACAATTAGAGACATCAGTGATGTTCATTCTATCAAAGAGGACGTCAAGAAGGACATGATTTTGATTCTAAGAGTCACACCATTAGCACAAAAGGATGTTGAGCAGCTTCGTAAAGTTGTAGAAGAATTGTATTCTATTGCAAAAGCTGCAGATGCAGAGATTGCCAGATTAGGCGAAGAGCGAATTATTGTTGCGCCATCAAGCGTAAAGATCTGGAAACCTGAATATGATCTAAAATAATTTTATCGCTTCTTGAACTTGTGGGTAGTGTGTAGGTACTTTGTACATTCGTCTAATATTCATAGCAAGGTTTTCCGATTTTTTACGTTCACCATGATTAACTAACACACGGCGAAGTTTTGGTCTTAGTCTTTGAACAAATGACATCAATTGGTTATAATCACTGTGACCGCTAAACCCATCCAGTTTTTCCACACCACAGTTAATTGAGACGGCTTCAACTTTTCCTTCTTTTCCCAACATGGTTGCTTGTTTAGAGCCATCAAGAACTCTTCTTCCTAAAGTTCCATTAACTTGATAAGATACAAACAGTACTTTGTTCTTCTTGTCAGGTGCAATATTTTTAAAGTATTCCAAAACTGGTCCGCCTTCCAACATTCCGGATGTTGCCAAGATTATGCATGGCGAATTATCTCTCATTGGTTCTTCTCTTGCGTCTCCATGCTCAATATTTGTAAAGTATTCAGAATCAAATGGGTTGTCATCAGTTTCCAGAATCTTTTGTTTGAGTTCCCTTGCAAGATATTCAGGATAGGATTCATGTATTGCAGACGCCTCAGATATCATTCCTTCAGTAAATACTGGTGCTTCAATCATTTCACCTGATTTCATATAATGATCAATCACCATCATAATTTCTTGTGCGCGTCCAACTGCCGGAATAGGTATCAGGACTTTACCTCCATCTGCTAATGTATTGTTAACAGCATTAATGAAAGCAGATTCTACTTCTTGTCTAGTTGGTTGAATATCTTCTTTAAGACCATATGTACTTTCGATCAACAATGTTTCAACTCTTGGGAAATTCCAACTGGCAGCTTCGAACAAAATACTTTTCCCAAATTTAATATCGCCTGAATAAACAAAGTTATGGACTCCATTTCCAATATGAAAATGACATAGCGCAGAACCTAGTATATGGCCGGCATTTGCAAAAACTAGTTTAATATCAGGCGAGATATCAGTTACTGTTCCATAAGGGAGTGTGATCGCTTGTCTCATGATCTGTTTTACATCTCGTTCGGCATAAATAGGGGTTCTACCTTGAGCAGATGCTACTTTGATTGCATCTAACTGAATAAGATTCATCATTGGAAGTGTTGGTTCAGTGCAGTAAATAGGACCTTTATAGCCATATTTACATAAAGTTGGTAAAAACCCAGTGTGATCCAGATGTGCATGTCCAATGACTATTGCATCAAGCTCATCTAGTGTGATATTGAGTGAGTCTAACCTAGGAAATGCGTCCATCGGAGATCGTGCACCTGGATTTATGCCACAGTCAATCAGAATCTTACTTTCAGGCGTGGACAGTAGTAATGAAGATCGTCCTACTTGACCAAATCCTCCAAGCGTATATAACGAAACTTCAGTCCTTTGGGACAATCGAGGCCTAAAAATTTCATCGCCAACTTGTTTAAGCTGCTTACTCCTTTCAGAGGAAGATTGTTTTAGAATTGCGTTAATTGTTTGAATTGTACGTGACGGGATGGTTGTCGCTTTTCTAATACGCAGTCTCCAGCCTATCATCTCAGTAACTTCCACATGATCGAATTCTTTTGCATTTCTTTGTAATAGCCAAGGTCTCTTTGCTTCAATTGATACTTCGCCAGTGGTAGCGTCAAAGAGAGTCGCCTGTAGATTTGCTTCTTTTGGAACATATTCTGCAATAATTTTTCTAGCTTCGTCTTCAGGTTTTCTTATTGATTCATCAGTTCTAACAACAATTCTTTTCTTGATTATATTTACAAGATTAGATATTGTATCGTTGTTTTCCATCAGATATCTTGGAGTATTTGTGTAAAGAGCAATTCTTGGTCCTTCATATTCTATTTTTGTAACACTTGCTTCCTTTGGTATACTTTGCAGTATGGTTGCCATAATACTTTGGCTACTAGGATCTGAATCTCTTTGTAATTGTTTTCTTTGCATTAAATCACTAAAGTTCTATGACTGCTTTTTTTTGTTCATCGGTCAAAAGACGGAATCCATCTTTATCCATTACTGCGATGTTGATTCCATCTCCAGTACCAATGTTTCTAACTATTGCAGCTTTAACAGCCCGTAAAGCAATTTTCTTGGCTTCCTCAACTGTTAGATCTTTTTTGTATTCTTCTTCAAGTAAACCATAAGCTACTGGTGAGCCACTGCCGGTTGTAACATATGATTTTTCCTCAACTGAGCCAAACATGTCAATGTTAAATAATGCAGGTCCATGCGCATCAAACCCACCAACCAATATGTCAGCCATAAATGGATAGCCCCTGTTTTGATGGAAAATCAAAGAGCATAGTCTTGCAAGTGAATGAATTGAGATTGGTCCCTGTTTTTCCACTCTATGAAGATTAGAGTGATAACGTAAAATATCAACGATATTTTGTGCATCAGCAACGCCTCCAGCTAGGGTTAAGCCTGCATGTAAATCGATTTTCTGAATTTTCATTGTGTTATTGTTTGCAATAAAATAGCCAGCACTAGCTCTCATATCAGCACACAATACGACACCGTCTCTAGCCTTGATACCTACAGTGGTGGTCCCATGCAGAATTTTTTCTTCAACGTTATTTGACAAAATACACCTATTAAGATAAAGTAGATGGCATCTGACCCTTTTAAATAACTTTTTGATCCCTTGAAATGATAAATAATGAGAAAAAATCATGATCGCATGGATTCACACACAATGGAACTGCCAAGGCAGATTGTCGTAGGTGAAAAAAATATTAGCGAACTTGGGGAATTTCTATATAATCTAACTAAACCAAAGAAAGTGTCTCTAATTTCAGGAATTCATGTCAAAAAAATCATTAAACAAAAAATTGAAAAATCATTAAAAGTAAAAAAAATTAGATTTACTTGGCATACATCAAAAGATAATCAGATTGATACTTTAAATGAGATTCAGAGAGAAGTGAAAAAAGATCATAGCGATATAATAATCGGTATCGGCGGCGGTCGTTCTGTAGACACAGCAAAACTAGTTGCCTTTAATTTAGATATTCCGTTTGTTAGTGTACCAACAGCGGCATCACATGATGGAATGGCGAGTCCATTTGTTTCAATAAAAAGTGACAAACCCCATTCAATTATTGCAACAGCTCCTTTAGGTGTTTTTGTAGATATTGACATAATCAAAAAAGCACCACCTAGATTGCTTGCAAGTGGATGCGGAGATCTTGTGGCAAACATAAGTGCAGTGAAAGATTGGAAGCTAGGACGTGACAAAACCGGAGAGTATTATGGAAGATATTCAGCAAATTTGGCCATAATGAGTGCAAAGATAGTAATGGAAAAATCAAGTCAGTATGCAAAGAAAGGACTAGATGCAAGAGTGATTGTAGAAGCTCTCATTAGTGCAGGAGTTGCATCTTGTATTGCTGGAAGTAGCAGACCGTGTTCTGGTGCGGAACACCTCTTTTCCCATGCACTAGATAAAATTGCGCCCGGAAAAGGACTTCATGGTGAAAAATGTGGATTAGGTGCAATAATGATTACAAAACTTCAAGGCCAAGATTGGAAAAAAATTGTGAAGACCCTCAAAGACGTAGGAGCTCCAACGACCGCAAAACAAATTGGCTTAAATGAAGAACAGATCATAGATGCGCTGATGATTGCGCAAGACTTGAGGCCTGAGAGATATACAATTCTAAAAGAAATAGAAATGACAGAAAGAAGAGCAAGAAATCTTGCAAAGACCAGCAAAGTGATTTAATCTAAGCAGTCTTTTGCTCAGGTGTTTTTTCTTTTAGTTCAGGCTTCTTTTCTTGGGTTTTTTTATTGACATGTGTCTCAACAAAGTTTATTCTTTCTAGAGTCGGAACAAACTTGAAAATATCTAGTTGGATGAAATGCTTCATAATCTGTAAACCGTCAGCACGCAAAAGTTCCTCAGGAATTTTGATGTTTGCTTCATTATCCTTCAAGTCAAACGAGATTTTTGCGTCTTCTATCGGAAGCCTATTTTTAAGAATCGAATCTATTTTGTCACTTGGGGATTCGAGTGCTTGTATAACATTTACATCAAAAACAATTGTTTTTCCTGCATATCGGTGGTTGTAATCTACTTGAACTCTACCAGATCCGATAAAACGAATAATCCCTCTTTTATTATCAACTTCAATGGTATCGCCTACTGAAACCTTTTCTGCATCTTCTCCCAATTTCCTGATAGGTATCATTCTAACTTTGCCAGCATCTCTTTCACCAAAACCTTTGTCAGGAGTTACTTCAACAGTTAGTTTATCACCAACCGAAGTTTTTGCAAGTGCTTCATCCAATCCTTTTAGAACAGGATATGATGCTTCGCCAATAGAAACTAGTTTTGGTTGATATTTGACGTTTTGTTCATGAATGGAATATTTTTTTGCATTCTCTTCAATGGTTGTATCAAAAATCTCGTCACTATCTTTTACCTTTGCAGTATAATCAATTAGAATTAACGAGCCTTTATTGAAAGTCAATGTGATCGGTCTCGAATTTCCTTATATTAAGTTAACATGATTTTAGAGAGCTTTTAGTTTTTCTTCTGCAGTCTTCAGTCCTGCTTGAGCATCTATATCATATCCCATCATTGCCAAGGTAGATGAAATTGCAGAGATTGTTCTCATTACATGATAGGGACTAACTTCCCCCATGCATCCAACTCTGAATACTTTGCCCTTAAGATTACCAAATCCCCCTGCGACTAATACTTTGAATTTATTAGCTAGCGTATTTCTGAAAGTTTTGTCTTCAAGTCCATCCAAATAATTTAATGCGACGATTGAGATTGAGCGATCCTCTTCTTTAGCAAATGGAGAAAGACCAATTGCACTCAATCCAGAGTATAATGCATCAGAACAAACCTTATGACGTTTAAAGACATTTTGTAACCCTTCTTCCAGCATTATTGATAATGCTTCTCTATATGCATAAAGCAATGGAAGTGCGGGCGTAAAAGGAGTATGTTTTTCCTCATCATAGTATTTGAAATATCTTGCCAAATTGAAGTACATTGTTGGTGGCGGATTTGCCGTCATGTATTTTTTGGCTTTAGCACTAACAGATATTGGCGAAATGCCTGGAGGAGCGGCAATTGCTTTTTGTGCACCAGTCATACATACATCAATATTCCACTTATCAACCGGGAGTTGAGCACCGCCAAGTAATGAAACAGAGTCTACTACATAAAATGCATCATTTCTCGATGTCAAGTCAGATATCCTATCAAGATAATTTACCATTGTTCCTGTCGAAGTTTCATTATGAACAACATAGAATGCCTTAACGTCTTTATTATTATCAAATGCTTCTTTTATTTGATCAAAAGTTGCATTTTGTCCCGGTGGAGTTTCAAGTTTTATGACATTAGCTCCTTGATTTTCAATTAATTGTGACAGTCTGCCACTAAATTCTCCATTAATTGGAATGATAATTTTATCGCCTTTTTTGACTAAATTTACCACACCTGCCTCTACTGCGCCAGTTCCAGACGCAGACAAAGCAACAATATCATTTTGTGTTTCAAAAACTTGTTGAGTTTTTTTCACGACATCAGTGTACAATTCAACAAAATCATCACTTCTATGATTAATTATAGGCGCAAGCATCGCTCTCATTACTCTGTTAGGTACATTTGTTGGACCAGGAAGCATTGAGAGGTATTCCATACGTATCTACCTGTCAATACAATATGGGGTTTATTTATAATTAGAGATTTTTCAGATGCTCTTTAGCATTAGAATTTATCAAAAAGTTCTTTGTGCCTTCAGGAACAAGATCATCCCATTTCTGATCGCTAATTATTAGATCTCTGATATTGGTTCCAGATAACTTATCCCTATTAAAAAATGGGATAGAAACGACTTGAGTTGCTCTTTTAGAATACAGGTGTTTTGTTAGATCATCATTAGAGAAAATTATATCAAATTTTGGAACTATAGCATCTATCTTCTCAATCCATTTTACATGGTTGTCTACATCAGGGATAAAATAAATAGAGATGTCTTTTTTCATTGAATCGTCAATTGAGGATAGAATCATTTCTTTTCGCTCTTCAGCAGTAAATGGGTTGTTTTTTTCTACAGGTTTGTTAGAACTGCCTAAGCCCACCCACAGTTTATCAACTTTTGACAATGCAAAACGTAATGCTTCAAGATGGCCTAAATGGAAAGGCTGGAATCTTCCTATTAGCAGGCCATTCATATAGCAATGTAAAAGAATTCATTTTAAAAAACTATCATAAAGAGCAATTATCAAAAATAATTACGGACTTTCTAAAAATTAATGGAGCATATGGTGAGGGCGGAGGACAAATTATCCGCTCAGCTATTATACTTTCATGCATTACCAAACAACCAATCCACATAGAAAACATTAGAAAAAATAGAAAAGTTCCAGGAATAAGACCACAGCATCTTACTGCAATAATCATTCTTCAAAAGATATCGAATGCCAAGGTTATAGGAGCAGAGATTGGATCTACGGAATTAAAATTTATTCCAAACGGTGTTGAGAGTTTGGAATTAGTTGAAGATGTAGGAACGGCCGGTAGTATTTCGTTAATTTTACAAGTTTTGATTCCTGTTGTTGCAATTTCTCAAAAAAGACTCAATTTAACAATTAAAGGGGGTACGGATGTTCTTTGGAGCCCTACGATTGACTATACTCAACATGTGCTAAGAGAAGCGTATTCTAGAATGGGGATAAAGTTTTCACTTAGATTGATTAAACGCGGATACTATCCGAAAGGATTGGGAGAGGTTTGTTTACAAGTATATCCCTCACATTTAGTATCAACATCATTTACAAAAAGAACAACGAATGACGTGAAGTTGATTTGTACATTTTCAAAGATATCAGAAGAGAAGATTAATAATCAAATCGTAGAAATTAAAAAGGAATTAACAAGTAGGAATTTTGTCGTAGAGGCAGAAATAAAAAATCAAGAGGCAATTGATGCGGGAGCGTCTTTGTTGATTTACAGTATTGATGAAAATTCAATTGTGGGGATTGATTCGTTATTTGATAAAAAAACACAGAGGTTTGACATAAAATTTGATAAATTTGTAAATTCTTTAACAATAGACGATAACTTGGCAGACATGCTGGTTGTCCCTGCAAGTTTAGGGGATGGAAAAACAAAATTTCAAGTTAGAGAAATTACAAAACATTTAGAGACAAATTTGTTTGTAACATCAAAAATTACGGGTTGCAAATACGGAATTGGGAAGATAGATGACGGATTTGAGATAATTATTGAAGGAATTTCAGACTCCAGCATCAAGTAATGATGCAAAAAATAGTATTGTAACCGACAGGACTACAGTGATTTCTCCAAGAATTATTATTTTTTTTCTTAATTTTTGAATTTCAGGCGCTAACATTTGATTTGACATGATTTTTATTTCTACATCCTTACGGATCACCCTTACATGGATTACATAGGTTACAATTAGTGCAATTACAAGCATTATTTTGATAATTAGAAAAATTCCATAACTCGTTCCGACAAGCAGATCAGGTTTACTAAGCAGTGCATATGAACTATACAATCCGGTTGCCATGAGAATAATTAATGACGGAACAGCAATTTTGTTAAATCTCCTTCCAACACGAATCATTATTTGCATTCTTTCTTCAATAGAGTTACTCAATGTTTTTAGAAATGGCGAGAATACAATCCCAATGAAAAGTGAACCTCCAACCCATATTGCTGCAGAAACAAGATGAATCCAAGTAAGAATAGCTTGTTCTATCGCACTCATAGAACATTATATTTTAAATCAAATATTATGTATTTGGATCTTGACAACATTTTTTAGTTGTACATATCTGTAAACGTTGAAATGGCACTCCAAAGTAAAATGACAGTTTATGCAGCAATCGGCGGAGTATTTGCTTTAATGGCTGGAATTGTTTTCTTTACGTCTGACAATGTTGACCTTGATCAAGTTGAAATAGTATTAAAAAGTGTAGAATTAAGAGAGACAAACTCAGAAAATAATCAAGCAAAATTAGATGTCATATTTTTGATAAAAAATCCGAGTGATACGACATTAACGGTTTCAACAATAGATTATCAGCTTTATGGCAATGGAGTATTATTGGGCACAGGATTATATTCTACAGCTGATATTGCCATGCCAGGAAGGGCGGCAGTTTATTCAGGCACAGAAGTTCCTTTAAAAAATATGTTTATTCTAAGTAAATCGGATATAAATTCGGAAATCTATGAGGATGTAATAAATGGCAAAATTACTAGTTTTAGCTCTGAAGGGCGAATTATTACACAAACTTCATGGAGTGAGTCGGAGAAAGAATTCAAAATAGGTTATTAGTTAAAAAGTGGGCCGAGTGAGATTCGAACTCACGATCACTGCCGTGTCGAGGCAGTATCCTAACCAGCTAGACTACCGGCCCATTGAAGTACAAGGCATGAGAGGGAATTATTAACGTTTAACAAAAGAATGAATAAAAAGAAAAGAGGGATGAGATAGATGAAGAATGATTTTACTGAAGAGGAGAAAAAAGGTTTCTACAAGGCAATCTACTCAAGAAGAGATGTAAGATCACACTTTACCTCCAAACCCATTGAAGACGATATTTTATCAAAGATTCTTCATGCCGCACATCATGCTCCATCAGTAGGATTCTCTCAACCTTGGAATTTTATTTTGATAAAAAACATTGAAACAAAAAAGAAAATCAAAGAGTCTTTTAATGAAGAGAAAAACCGTTCGTCTCAATTAATAGAAGATCCAAAAAAATCAAAATATCTTTCATTCAAATTAGAAGGAATTTTAGAATCGCCGGTAAATCTTTGTGTAACTTATGATCCTACAAAATTTGGTCCATTTGTAATTGGAAGGTCAAGTATTCCAGAAGCAGGTCTGTATAGTGTATGCTGTGCAATTCAAAATTTGTGGTTATCAGCAAGAACAGAAGGCATTGGTCTGGGATGGGTGAGTATACTCTCAAATGAGATACTAAAAAAATCTCTGGAATTACCAGACCATGTTATTCCTGTTGCATATTTGTGTTTAGGATATGTAGAAGATTTTGCAGAAAAACCAGATCTTGAAAGCGCAGGTTGGTTACCAAGACTAGGTTTGAAAGATGTGACATACTTTGAAAAATGGAATGATAGAGAAAATGAAAATTGGAAAGGTATTCAAAATAGGATCAAAGAAGACATGGATTACGCTTAAATAATTAAGAATGTTCTTTTTGCTGGGTTTGTGGCGCAGAGTCAATTTGACGCGAAACATGGATAGCGCAGTAGCCTCCTAAGTTACAGGTCGAGGGATCGAAGCCCTCCAAACCCGTTTACAATTGCCACTCTAACTAGATTGGGCCAACATGTGAATAGTAGCAATTAGGTTTTGTATCACTGTCACTATAGTCATTAACACTTGAATTTCAGATTAAAGACAATTTAGTTTGACATGATTCCTTAACTTTTTTTATATTTACATTAGTTTGAGAAAGGATTTTTAAAATTCTCTTCTAGAACATGATCTTCATATCAGAAATTTACACGTTGGCATAGTAATCCAACATAGTCTTGAATGTCTCTTTTACAAATACCTAAAGATATTATTTTCCCATATGTTTGTTTGAATTAGAATAATCCAAATAAAATATTGATCAAAATTATTTTGAAAATAAATTTAAATTGTGAGTTTGAAAAATCAGAGGACAGCATATATTCTTAGTTGTATCTCAGAATCAGAGACATCCAAGAGTAAAAAGACATACATGTTCAAAATGTAAAAGTCAAATATTAACATTGTATAGTAATAACACGAATGAGTTTGAAAAAAGATCCAACAGAATTGTGCTCATGCAAATGTCATTTTGGAGGTGCAGTTAGTTGTCCTAGATGTAAAAACAATCATGGAATAGAGTGTACACATTGTAGATCTTGAGATCTACTTTTTAGAATTTTGTTTAGAAGCTAACATTTTTAGATTAGCTAACTCGGTTTTTAACGATTCAATCTGCACTAGAGTTTGCAGATTAGATATTTCTTGATTCAATCTTTCGATTTCACTGTCTTTTATCTTTACAGATTCTTTTAGACTGCTTAGTTCTGCAGATAATTCACCTTGAACTTGTTTAATGTCGGAGAGACTGACTTGATTACTTGAAGTTGTGGTTTGGATGGTTTGTAAACTACTCAAGCTTTTTTTTTCGTGTTGAGAATGAGATGGCGCATGTTTATGCATGTAGTCAGTACTTTTTTGAGAAATCCAGCACGTAAACGTCAGAAACCACGTTATGGGAACCGCCATAATGAATACGAAATTGAGTATTGGTGCAAAATCAACAAAATATGGCCAAAGTCCAGTTAGTACTGCAGCAAATACTCCAGTCACTATGGTTGCCAAATGATTACCTAAATATCCCATATTTCTCCTAAAAATTCATTATTTATAATGGTAATGCTAAAAATCACAAAAAGATATAATTAAAAAGAAAAAAGAGCCGAATTTATTCGTCTTCAGAGGTAGTTGTTTTTGACATGTCAGATTGTAAGATTTGGATTTTTTGCAAGAGTTCGGTTCTCAGATCTCTTGCAACTCTTCTTACAGTTGGTCTTGGAACACCAAGTTCGTCAACAACTTTGGTGTAGATATCCTGCTTGTCGGTGACCCCTTTGTCAAGATAAGAATTAATCGCTTCTTTAATTATCGTGCTTTGGTTTGTACGATTCAACGAATTCTAAATTTTAATTGTTCTATATAAGACTATAACTTTCCAAATTTTAGAATTATCATATTTAATAAATCTGAATTTTAACTTATGAAAAAAATGAAAATTAGGTTTTTACATCTTGATGTCTACAAAAATGTATTGACATGTAGATTTTTTAAAATACAATAAACACATGTAAGAATTTTTGAAGAACTTTTCGCAAAAGACTCTTATGATATAATTGCATATTGTTTTTTATGACTACAGTAAATATAGAAACTAATTTGGGAAAGATATCGTTTAAACTTTTGCCTGAGTTGGCTCCTGAGACTGTAAGAAATTTTGAAAAATTAGCTAGAGATGGATTCTATAATGGAACTCTTTTTCACAGAGTGATCCCGGGATTCATGATTCAGGGTGGTGATCCCAATACAAAAACCAATAACAAAAGTTCATGGGGAATGGGAGGACCAGGATACAGCATAAAGGCTGAGTTCAATTCAAGATCTCATTTACGAGGAATAGTTTCCATGGCTAGATCACAAGATCCAGATAGTGCAGGTTCACAGTTTTTCATAGTAACATCTGATAGCACATTCCTAGATAGACAATACACTGTTTTTGGTGAGGTAACTGAAGGGATGGATGTTGCAGATAAAATTGTAAATCTCCAAAGAGACAGTAATGACTGTCCTTTAGAAAAAGCATCAATGATTCATGTGACAGTGGAATAAATGAAAGCAAGGATTTTTTGTTTTTTAATATTTTTATTTATAATATCAATAGTTCCTGTGGTAGACGCACAAATTTTATTGGGAGAAAAAGTCATACAGAAATCTGTCGAGGTCGTCATAAATTCAGCAAATGATGTTCATGTTAAGCATGTAATAGACTCAGCAAATATTCCAAAACAAGTTGAATTGGTTAATGGAACAGTCTCAAATATCCTAGTAACAAATGAACATGGTAAAGAGCAACAATTCTCAGTCATCGGAGCCAATAAAGGGGTATTGATAATGCCATCCGATGAAAACTCTATTTTAGAGTACGATATTGAAGATGTGCTTATTCAGAAAAATAATGTTTGGACATGGAGTTTTAGATATCTTGAAACGACTTCGTTTATTTTTCCTGAAGAAGTTGAATTGGTTTTTGCTAATGAGCGCCCCGTATACTTGAATGAAAAAAAAGGGATTACATGTCATGGCTGTCAGATGGTTTTAGAATATTCTATTAATGAGCCAAAGATTTTGGAAAATATAAGATGGGAAGATAAAGAGTTCATTGTAGAAATTAGAAGTCATGCCAATGTTGAAAGATTTAATTTTGATCAACCAACAAAAAGTATTACTTTTAACGTATCTGATGAAAATGTGTTTGTAACAACAATAATTCCATTGGAATTGTTATGGGAACCATATTCAGTATTTCTTAACGATGGAAAAATTTATTTTCATAAGTATATCAACAATGGAACTCATGTTTGGCTCAATATGAAACCAGAAACATCTGGACAGATTACAATCATAGGAACCACAGCAATTCCCGAATTTCCTGTTGTTGCTCCGCTTGTAATAGGATTTTTGATAATATTTTTAATACCGTTTATTCAAAGATTCAATCTCCGCTAGAACCACAACTACAAAAACCATATTCGTCAATTCGAACATCACAAATAGGGCATTTCTCGCCATAATCTACTTCCCATGGTTCTTTCCCAAAAAATTTGAAATGATCGTCAATTTCTAAGGGAATCTCCCTTTTCTTTTCCAATGATTTGTATAGGCATCACAACTATACATCATTATCGGAGAAGAATCATGAAAATTGAATGTGGTTGTCATTGTATAAAATGTAAGAGTACTGAACTTGAATCAAATAAAGTTGGACATGTGGAAGATGACGGATATTTTGATATGCATCATACCTGTAAACAGTGTCATACCCACTTTGATCATTTAGAGGGGGAAGTTTTTTCTAACTGTGAAAAATGTAATTATTCTAGTTAGTTACTAATAGTTCTTGAGTAAAATAATGAATTCTGTTTTTGCTGGAATTTTTCATAATTTCTTTGTTTGAAGCCATTTTTGCCAAAGCTTTTGAGACATCTAATGGACTTGTAGCCCACCCATATTCTCTAAGTTGTTGTACGGTTTCAGTAACTGTTCTTGGGGAATCAAAGAATCCACTTGTCTCTAAAATTCTTAATTTTGATTTGATTTCATTAGAGGAGATGTATCTTGGTTCATTGAATTCGGGTTCATATGCTTCAGCATCATCCAGATATTCAAGACCAGTTTGGGCACGATATTCAAATTCAGTTGGTTTTTGAATAGAATCAGTTTCATGAACGATTTTTGCTTGATTGACGGGTAAATGCTGTGAAATGTTATCAATGATTTCCCCCAATGTTTGATTATCTACATAAAAATCTCTAGATTCAACCTCAATTTCGTTTTCCCCTAGTTTGAGTTTGATTCTTGCCACAGTATGATTAATTGTATAATTTTGATTTATTCTGTTAGATCTAATGAGCTTAAAGGTTAGATCAAAATTTTTACACAATTTATTTGGATTTTTTCCCTTTTGAGTTAAAATGTAATTTTGAAAGTGTCAGTCATGAAATCGTCCAAAAAGATAGGCATGGTCATACTTCTATTTAGTATGAGTATTTTTGGGTATTCACAATATGCTTCTGCATCACAAATAGGTGTGAGTGTTTTTCAAAGTGAATTACTAGATAAAACTGAAGACGGTTCAAACTATAATGTTGAATTACGTTTTGAAAATCCATCGTTATTGATAATGACCGCGGGAAAAACCGAATTTTTTGTGATAACCAATGATGAAATCATTGGAGAAGGTCAGTTAGAGTCATTTACATTATATCCATTAAATCATACTTTTGTTAAAGGAACTTTTCATACAGACCCCAATACAAATGAAGAATCACAATTGACAAAGATCACGGGAGTGACAAAATATGATTTAGCTGTTGCGTCAATTAGTGTTCCATTTGTGTATTATCCAACACAAGAACAAGCAAGCGAATTTATACATCAAAATTAGTTTCTTACCGAATGCTTACTGTTTTTGGTTCAACAGCATTAGATACCATCAGAACTCCAAGAAAAACATTGAAAAATATTCTAGGCGGGGCAGCAACATTTGCGGCAATTTCAGCAAGTAATTTTGTGGAAACAGGATTAATTGCAGTGGTTGGAAAAGATTTCCCAAGACAATATTATAAAATTTTATCTAAGCATGTTGACTTGGAAGGATTTATGGTCAAAGAAGGCAGGACATTTCGTTATGATGGCAAATATGATGATACGTTAAGCACTAGGTCTACTTTAAAAACTGAGTTAAATGTACTTACAGATTTTAAAGCAACTGTACCAGAAGCCTATAGAAAATCTCAATTTGTATATCTTGCTAACAATGATCCTGAACAAAATATTTCATTGATCAAAGAATTTGACAAAGTAAAATTTTCTATGTGTGACACAATAGATTTTTGGATTTCTACCAAACGAGACGCAGTAATTAAAATGATTAAAGCTGTGGATGCAGTTGTAATTAATGATGAGGAAGCCAAACTTCTTACCAAAGAATTCAATTTGATAAAATGTGCAAAAAAAATGATGCAGTGGGGAGCAAAATATGTGATTATCAAAAAGGGAGAACATGGTTCTTTGATGTTTTATGATGATATGATTTTTCCAACAGCAGGTTTTTCGTTAGAAGATGTTGTGGATCCAACAGGCGCAGGTGATTCTTTTGCAGGTGCAATGATAGGGTACTTAGCAAGTAAAAAATCAGTCAAAGTGTCAGATATCAAAAGAGCGGCGGTTTATGGAAATGTGTTAGGATCATTTGCAGTTGAAAGATACGGTTTGGACGGATTGCTAAAAATTAAAAACGGCGATATTACAAAACGAGTTAAGACATATGAAAAGATGATTCGATTCTAAAAAGACTTAAGTTCAATTATTCTCAAATCAATTTATAATTGTCAAAAGAAGCATCTGGAAAACATGAAGACCGATTAGAAACAATTTTCAAGCTTCAAAAAGGTTTGTCTGAGATGATGAAATTAGATAGATATCCCAAAGACTCTGAAGGCAGGATCTCTGCTTTATGTACTGCAATAATACATGAAGCAGTAGAGTTACAAAGGACAACTAACTGGAAATGGTGGAAATCACCAATTGAATTTAATCGTACAGAAGCAAGTGAAGAATTAATTGACATCTGGCATTTTGTTGTACAGGCATCTTTAGAGCTAAATCTTACTCCAGATGATATTTTAGAAGAATATAAAAAGAAAAATAAGATCAATCAAGAAAGACAGAGAAACGGGTATTAAAAAAATTAATTTTATTCAAAATTATTTCATAATTATCTTCATTGATTAAATTAAAATTTACATTATTTTGAAAATATTATGTTTTAGATTATGAAACGGTAGATTTAGAGTGGTTAAATTGATTGTTCTTTTATCAATTTCATTTTTACGTAATTCAAGTAAAGAATGATCAGCTTTATGGCCAGAAACCTCTTTCTACAAACTATGAAAGTTTTAGTTTTTGATTCTTATTGACATGTTCAATAATTGAGTTAATTCCTTTATTTTCAGAAAGGAGTCTTCTTGCTATTGAGATGTTGTTTGGAATTTCAGAATTTACAAAGTTTTTGCGCAAATTCGTGCTGCGATTATATACATCTATTTACGAATTCAGGTCACCAAAATAACACTCCTCAGATATTGGCAGTAATAATTTTACATATTTCACCAACAGCACCACTTGTAACATTCATAGTAATTCATGCATAGTCTTGCCAATAAATTCAATTTCTTTTTGAGTTACTTTTGGATGAATTGGTAAAGATAAAACATGTGCTGCAGCCCAATCAGTTACTGGAAGTTTAATATTCAAATTGTAAAAGGGAGTTTTGTGAACTGGTGTGGGATAATAAGATACCGCGCCTATTCCTTGCTGATTTAGTTTTTTCAAGAGATTATTTCGTTTTTTAGTTGCAATTGTATAAAGATACCAGTTAACATGTTCATTTTTCCTTTGATGAGGGATTACAATATTAAGATCAGATAGGAGTTTAGTTAAAAGATCTGCATTTTTTTTTCTAGATTTTAAAAAGATGGGAAGTTTTTTCATTTGTACTGTGGCAATTGCTGCATTAATTTCAGGTAATCGTAAATTCAGTCCCAAAATTCTAGTGTCATATCCATTAACCATTCCATGATTTCTAATCATTAGCAATTTCTCTCTAAGTTTTTTATCATCAGTTGCAATAAATCCGCCTTCACCTGATGTCATTACTTTTGCAGGATACATGCTCCAACATCCCATTTCAAAGAAAGTACCAGCATGTTTTCCTTTATAGGTACTTCCTAAGGATTGGGCAGAGTCTTCAATTATTGGAAGATGGTATTTTTTTGAAATTTCAGATAATCTTTCTACATTACATATATTTCCGTAAAGATGAACAGGTACAATTGCACGTGCTTTTTTTGTAATCTTTTTTTCTAGATCATCAGGATCTATTGTATAATTCTCTTTTAAGATGTCAACAAAGACAGGCTTTGCTCCAGTAGAAACAATAGCATTTGCAGTTGCAACAAAAGTAAATGACGGAATTAGAATTTCATCACCTTTTTTAACATCAAGTGCATAAAGAGCAGCTTGTAATGCAGCAGTGCCTGAGTTGACTGCAATTACATACTTTGATTTTATAAAAGTGGAGGCAGATTTTTCAAAAGCTTGAACGTGTGAACCTCCATCCTTACCTGCGGAGGTTAAAATGCCATTTTTAAGTACAGATGTGACTACGGATATCTCTTCCTTATCTATTATTGGAACATTAATTGCAATTTTCAATGATTGGTATTTTTCATTCTAGTCTATAAATCTCATCAAACAAACATGAATTTTTATATTTCAAAATTTGCCAATCGGATTATGAGATCTAGACATCTAGAAAAATCTGACTCAAGTTACAAAGTATATCTATATGTCTTCTATGTTTGTGGATTCATTATGTTATCGACTCTAGTTTTCGGTGTGTATGTTACTATGACAGAGTGGATGGAAAATGGAACTTATGTTATGGGAGAAGCAATTCACAATACAGCTATCCCGTTTGAAAATTTTGCCAGAGTATCAACTTGGATATTTTTTTCTACAATAATTGGATGGTATTGTGTTTCAAGAATAGGTTGGAGAAGGACTGCAGGAGATAAGATAATTGGAACAAAGATGGCTTTGCTTCAGCTAATGTTGTTAGGATTCTCCATAATTACACTATACGAAGTACTGTACAATTTTACAGTTCTAAATGCACAAATAGCTGCAGGAATAGTTGATGGTTTAGTTCCAGACATAGACAGACTGTCTGTCGCTTATCCAGATCCAGATAGGCCATGGAATTTAGTTTTTGCAACCAAAGTATTTCTTGCAGCTTTTGTTATCAGTACTCATGCGTTTTATCTCAGTACAAAACCTAGGAAAAGTCTGGACGAATCAGAATTATAAAGATATGGCAGACTTTTGGATTGATTTGTAAAGAAACTGTTTCTATATGTAGATAGGTCGAACACAGTTATTTGGATCTAAAAAATGAGTTAAAATAGAAAAAACGTGGAACAATTCTTTCCGATCATTACAGATTAAAAACATGAAAAAAGTGTACAATAAGAAAAAAGATAGACGTAGAGTTTGGAATTGGATTTAATACGTGGCATGGGTTTAGAAAACTGCAAGTAGATTTTATAGAACTATTCTGACAAGCCAGATTCGTATTTTGGAGATCTTTTAAGTGCTTTTTGAATAGATTCTAAATTTTTTATTTCATTTTTAGAATTCAATGTTAGAATTTGAATCATTTCTGAGCCTAATTGAACTGACTGCTCAGGTAATGTTTCCAAAAATTTTTCTAATCCTTTCTTATAGTTTTCAATTAATTCTAGTCCCTCTTCAAGAGTCATGATTATTGAAAACATATCTTCTATTCAAAGCTTACAAATTAAATCAATATTTTAAATAACTTTATACGTTTACTTTTCAAAAGTTGTTTTGATTTGGACATAGAAGAAAAAGTGGACTTGATTGAAAGGCCACCTACGGAAGAAGTAGTAACACGTGACGAATTAGTTGAATTATTCAAAACAAACTCATCGCCTAAACATTACATTGGATTAGAAATTTCTGGATTCTTGCATCTTGGTAGTTTGATCAGTACTGGTTTCAAAATTAATGATTTTGTAAAAGCAGGGATAAAATGTACAGTTTTTCTTGCAGACTGGCATACTCTTATTAATGATAAACTTGGAGGCGATTGGGAAGCCATATCAAAAGTTTCAAAATATTATCATGATGCTTTCAAGTTGGTTTGTCCAGATGTGGAAATTGTTTTGGGATCAAAACTGTATGAAGAAAAAATGGAATATTGGTCAGATCTTGTCAAATTTACAAAACATATGTCGATTGCCAGAACAATGAGAACGCTTACAATTATGGGTCGTTCTGAAGATGATAGAAAAATTGATGTGGCCAAGTTACTTTACCCTGCAATGCAAGCAGTTGATATTCATTCATTGGATGTAGATATTGCCCATGCCGGAATGGATCAGAGAAAAATCCACATGTTAGTAAGGGAGATTTTTCCTAAAATGAAATGGAGAGTTCCCATTGCAGTTCATCATAAATTATTGCCAGGGCTTTCAAAACCGGCTGAAACTGGTGATTCTCATATATTAGGCAAAATGAGCAAATCAGATCCAAATTCTGGTGTCTTTATTCACAATACAGATGAGGATATTAAGAAAAAGATCAGTAAAGCATGGTGTGAAGAGGCAAATATTCAAAATAATCCATTATTGGAAATTGCAAGAACAATAATCTTACATGAATTTGATAAAATAAACGTAGAAAGGCCTGAAAAATTTGGTGGCAATGTATCATACTCAGATTATAAACAATTAGAAACAGACTTTGCTGAAAAGAAACTACATCCAGGTGATTTGAAACATACAGTGGGAGATTATTTGGTGAAAATAATTTCCCCAATTAGAGATAAGCTAAATTTGAGCGAAGAAATTTTTGAGATTATAAAGAAAAGCTATTAGACCTTAAGGTTAGGGTTAGTTTGTTCTTCTAAATTATATTTTGATTTATATCCTCTTGGGTTGATCATTAGATCTTTGTAAGTATATGTTGAAGAGTTTCCAATGATCACCGTAGTGATCATACCCAATTGATCAGAGTGATTTGGTAAATTTTCTAAATTAGTCATAACAATAGTTTCAGAGTCTCTGAATGCTCCTTTGATGATTGCAACAGGGGTTGTAGGTTTTCTATATTTCAGAAGAATTTTTCTAGTATCTTGTAATTGATGAATTCTTTTTTTGCTGGCAGGATTATAAATTACAATTACAAAATCACCTTGTGCTGCAGATTTAACTCTTTTTTCTATAATTTCCCATGGAACCAACAAATCACTCATACTAACAACAGCGAAGTCAGTCATTAACGGTGAACCAATTATTGACGCACATGAATTGAGTGCAGATACGCCTGGAATTATTTCAACTTGAAGGCCATTTTTAGGATCCCAACCAGTCTCAGCAAGTGTCTCATAAATTAATCCGGCCATACCATAAATTCCAGGATCTCCGCTTGAGACCAAAGATACTATTTTTCCAGATTTTGCAAGATCAATGCATTGATGAGCTCTTTCAACTTCTTGTGTCATTGCATAACGATAAACCGTTTTACTTTCTAGTAGATCTTGAACCAAATTTACATAGGTTTCATATCCAACAATTGTATCACTTTCAGCAATCACCTCTTTTGCTCGAAAGGTCATATGGTCATGATGGCCAGGACCAACACCAACAATGTAGAGTTTACCGGTCAATTTGAAAATAATTTTTTCTCAAGTAATTTATCCCTTTAGTGGAGTCTATTGGAATGGATCTATGAGTGGACAATTAACAAGATGAACACTGTTAGTGGGTCTGGCAATACTTACAGATAACAAATCATCTGCACGAAAAGAGTCAATGTCTGATTTTGTCTCTAGGATTTTTGAAGATTTGACATCATTCCATTCAACTAGATAAATCTTCCATATTGGACTGTAATTTGCATCACCAGATGAGGTACCAGCGATTACCGGTTGGAATCCCAATGGCCCTGTTCCTTTAATTCCGTTTTTGAATTGGAAAAGATCAACAGCACTTGAGTTTGCGATCAAATTTGATAAAGATGGGGATGAAACAACACCCATTGATTCTGCAGGTCCAGAAGGTGTAGCATCAGTTACGATATAGTAGATAGTTTTCCCATTAGGTCCCCATCCTCTATGAGCTACAAAAGTTACAGTCATTTCATCCATGTTTATGTCAGTAATCTGACCTGCGCCATAGGACATTTCATTGGTGAACTCTTTATCAGAACGTATCATCATTTGTCCGTCTGGCCAAATTATTTGCGGGGTGTTAAGAACAATTCCAGTTTCATTAAATTCAATTCTGCCACCTTTTTCAGCGGCAATTATGTCATCCATGGATTCAAATATTGTTGGTTTTTGACCAATCTTCCATGAAACTTCAGTTACAGAGCGTAATGCACTGTATTCTAAATTTTGTGGGGTATTAGAAAATACTTCGTTTTGGAATCCATAGATGCCATTACCGCTAATTCCATTTTTGAAAATGAATAATTTCTGAAGAGATTTTTCCGATATATTGGCAATTGCTGGAGCAATCTCTACATTCCAATGTTGTTTTTCTGAAAGGGATTTTGCGTAATCTTTATCGCTAGAATCTGTTATAATGTAAAGAACTTCATTACCCTCATAGAACCCTTTATGCATAGGTATCGTAGCTGGAACGTTTGCTCTTGAAAGTGACCATTCTGGATCTTTTTGTAATTCAATTTTTTTCATTATAACTTCAGTTGGTTGACCTCTGATCCAACCATCTACACTTACAGTTACTGTGAATTCTTTTGAAGTGGCAGAATGTAATGCAAGTGCAGCTCCAGTAAACTCAAAAGAATCTGATTTTTTCTGTAGATCAATTAACGATAATCCGTAAACAGTGTTTCCATCAACAGTCCAGATAGGTTGTCCTTTTGATTCTTGGGAGTCGAGTTCATGTAAAACTACAACCTGAACAGATTCACTTGAGGTAAATGTCATAGAACCATCATAAAGTGTTCCTTCATTTGGAGATAAAATAAATGCTAATTGATGATTTTCATGTCCTTGTCCAGGATCTTGTGAGGATGTTATAGTTTGTGTAAAATGAATTTTTTTTGCAGATCCTGCATCAGCAAATTGATCAGTCTGTGTGGATGCAAGCATTAGACTAGCCGTACAAACTACAATAATTAAAATAACAGTTAGTTTTTTCAATCAATTTTACTTATCACGTTTCCCTTAAATGATTTATCTTAATTGATTTTTTCAAGTGCAAATGCATCGTGTAAAGCACGCACAGCTGCGTTTGTGTCAGAGTTCTTTACAACAAACGCCAAATTGAGCTCAGATGAACCTTGTGTTATCATAGATACATTTACTTTGTTTTTCTCAATTGCTCCAAAAACCTTTGATGCAACCCCAACAGTTCCCCTCATTCCTGAACCAATTAACGCGATAATGGCAACATCTGTAGTGACATCTAGTTTTTTGATAATTTTTCCTAGTAATTCCATTTCTAAGGCACTAACTGCTTTGTCAAGATCATCATTCTTTACAACAATTGTTATACTTGATTCAGAAGGGTTTTGTGAGATCATCATCACATTGATTCCAGCTTTTGCTAATGTTTCAAATATTTTGGCAGCCGTACCAGGCATCCCAACCATACTACCACCCTGAACATCAATCAGTCCATTATTTTGAACATTACTAACACATTTTACAGTATTTTTAATAGACGCAGGAGACGCCGTAACCAGTGTTCCTTCATTTATAGTATTGAAAGAACTTCTAATCCTCATTGGAATTTTTTTAGATAGTAAAGGCTCAAATGTTCGTGGATGTATCTGCTTTGCCCCAAATAAAGCCATTTCAATTGCTTCTATGTATGATACTTCTTTGAGTACTTTTGCATTTTTTACAATTTTTGGATCTGCAGTCATTAATCCATTGACATCACTCATCAACCAAATCTCATCAGCTTTAATACAAGAACCAATAATCGTTGCAGAATAATCAGAGCCCCCTCTACCAAATGTTGTTATATGTCCATGTTGATCAGCACCTGAAAATCCTCCAACGATGGGGATTGTTTTCTTTGAGAATAGAGAATCAATTGTTTTTGATATTCTCAATCTGGTTGTATCAATTAATGGCTTAGACTCACCAAACTTGGAATCAGTAACAATACCTACTTCTTTTCCAGTAAGAGGAATTGATTTTTTCCCCAGATCATTGATTGCTGATGAGACTAATTTTATCGATAGTCTTTCACCAAAGGAAATTAGATAATCCATTGATCTGGGGGTAACTTCGCCTAATAACACCATTCCATCGATCAATGCAAGAAGTTCAGAGAAATCTTGATCTAGTTTTGTTACTATTTTTTTTTGTAAATTTAGTTTTTTGACTGTTTGTTTCGCTAATTGTTTATGTCTGTTGATAATTTTTGATGCAAGTTGTTCTGCTTTTGATTTATTTTCTTTTTTTATAGACTCAGATATTTCTATGAGATCATCAGTGGTTCCACTAACTGCAGAACAAACAACTACAATTTGATCTTTTTTTGATAATTGATTAATATATTTAGCAATAGCCTGAATGTCTTTTGAAGTGGAAATTGATGTTCCACCGTATTTTATTACTAATTTCAATTCAAAATACATGAATTGTTTAATCTTTAAATGCTTTAACTTTCCACGCGTGGAGCTAAGTAAAAGTGAATTCTGCCAATATTTGCCACCTTGAACTCAATTCTCAGAGGTTTTGCGCTTGAAAATTCACATGTAATAAAACCTACAGTAGTTCCTACGGCTTTGACAACTGGATTAAGATATTCAAGGCTGTAAGTACCCATGCTATCCTCTTTTGAAGAAATTTCTTCAATCTCTTCATCATCCTTGTCAAGTTCAATTAT
>JAGQHE010000125.1 GCA_020431995.1 Candidatus Nitrosopumilus sp. | reverse complement strand
ATTTGATCAATAAATAAGAAATTGAATAAATTTTATTTTCTGATGATGATCTCAGGGATCGTATTAACCGCTTTTTTTATTTTAAATCAAAATACGGAACAATCAAAATTCGCATTTGCTGAAAATCAATCAATAACAATTATTACTATTGCCAGTGATGGTGCTTCTATTTCGGGTGCTGAATTTTCAATTACTCCAAATCCATTTACTGGCGTGGATTCTCTTGTGATTGTAGATAATTCCTCAGATGATACAGTGATAGACAAAAATGGTGTAATCACAATTACGGGAATAAAAAATAAAAAATATACAATTACCCAATTAATTACTTCTGAAGGATACAAAATTGATCCTCTTTCAAAAATGTCTATAATTGATAATTCGTCTGATGTTGTAATATTCAAAAACATGCCAAACACTTCTCAAAACTCCTCTATATCTAAAATCAAAGATATAACGTATACTGCAAAGTTTGTTTGTGGCTCAGTTTTTGGTAATGAGGGACCATTACGACCTGGCCATTATGATTCTGATATTAGCATTCTAAATAAAAAAAACCACCCAGTCGAGTTATTATGGAATGTAGTTTTTAACGATGGACCCTCATCACATGCAATTTTAAAAAAATTAAATCCAGAAGAATCTACCGGAATTGTTTGTAAAGATATTAAAAATCTCACACCAAAGGAAAATACATCTGAAGATATTATTGAAGGATTTGTGGTAATTAGAGTTCCAGTTAATAGCTTACAAGGATTTGATAATTCTTCAATTCTTAGAATTTCTGATGATATTGATCTGCTTGATGTCCAGATTTTTTACACTGCAAATGCACTACCAACATTACCTCATGAGGTAATAGTTGAAAAAATTTCATTTTATATTATTCAAGATAAAACAGGGAAAATCCAAAAAAATGATTATCGCAAAACCCTTGATATCTCTATTCCGTCATCACTCAACAATCTTGATAATACTGAATTTAAAATTAAATCAATACTTGCTGAGAAATATAATCTAAGTGATGAAGATTTAGAGAACATTGTAATTAGAATCAAAGATATCTCTATTGGGGTTGGTGCGTTATTAGATGATCATGCAATATCATTACATTTGGTAAAACCACAACTTAATTTAGAATGATGAATCAAAGTGAAATTTGACTTATGAGATATATATAAGAAATTCCAACTGTTTGACAGTGCACCACAAATTTACGTTATTATTGATGATTGTTGGTGTTTTTACTGTTCCTGCAATTCTTCCAAATGCATTTGCTCATGGACTAGGCGGTGATCAAGCAAAACCAATCAGTTTTGGTGATATGGAAGTAACTGTACGTACACAACTAAGTCCATCTGACATCACAGTTGGCGAAGTTGATACTGCAAATATGCAAGTACGTTTCTTTGATACGTTAACTGACAAAAATCTTGATCAAGTAACGTATAGAGTAGAAATTTGGCAAGGTGGTGAACTTTTAGCTAGAAATCTGTTTTATGATATGGACGGAAGATTAGATGTCAAAATCAAACCTCAAGCTGCATGCAACAAAAGTAATCTTGAAGAATGCTCAATTTACGGAGGTTCTGAACATATTAGTGCACCAGGTGCATTATTTGTTCAAGGTGCAGAATGTACTGATAATAATTTAGATATCTGTGCAAGACCGTCAATTACTGGTCCGATATTTGTAAAGGGTGGTTTATACAAAATCAGAGTTGACATTGAAGGTGCCACTAGTCCAAGAACCGTATTAGCCAATTTATTGAGTTATGAGACATTTGTTAGTGTGGCACAAGAACAAGATTTCTTTATAAAGACTGCAAATGCTGAAGAAGTTCCAGTTGTTGTAAAAACATACTATGATGATGTTGATAATTTCAAATTTGAACAAACAGATAATTCAATCTCATTTGATATGCCTTTTGACTGGAACCCATCATACGTTGATCAAGTTCAGGTAGTACATGAAGAAGTCCGAGTGCCAAAGACATTTACGCCTTATGCGGAAGGAACACAATTCAAAGGATATGTTAATGGCGTAGAAATTGATCAGAGGGCATTACTTAATGATCCTTATTCATATGAAAACACTAACATTGTCCATTTCCTAATTACTAAAAAAGAATTACAAAAAATCAATGAACACCTAGGTTCAAATAACTATGACAACACCAAAATGGATTTGAAACTAGTTCCATTAACTGGATCTTCAAAAAGTTCAACAGAATTTTATCTTGTTGATACTGTTAACTATGAACAAATTCCAACCACTGTAAATATTTCATGGGATGGAAAGTATGGGGCTAATCAAGAAATTCCATTTGAGTTTACGTTCTTTAACGACAATAGAGAACTCATCAAAGATATTCATTATGCCTATTTTGTTTTTGATGAATCTGACAAAGAAATAGCAAGCAATGTTGGTGATGATCCCTTGATGCTTGGAATTCTTTCTACTGAAGGAATTGACATCCAAAGAATCTATGTTCCTTCTCAGGGTCAAATTAGAATTGATGTCAAAGTTTTAGGGACTGGATTAGATTATAATCCAAAATATGCCGGCATTGGTTCTGCAATAATTGAGATTGGTCCTGGTTCACCAGATTCTGTGCCTGAGAAAGCGACAATTCCTAGTTGGATTAAAAATAATGCTCAATGGTGGGCAGCTGATCAAATAGATGACAATTCATT
Source organism: Candidatus Nitrosopumilus sp. (assembly GCA_020431995.1). Lineage (GTDB taxonomy): Archaea > Thermoproteota > Nitrososphaeria > Nitrososphaerales > Nitrosopumilaceae > Nitrosopumilus. The sequence goes on along the minus strand of JAGQHE010000125.1, from coordinate 223 downwards.
TGTTCAAGGAATTCAATACCTGGTTAAAGAAAATATTCTAAAGATTCCCCCGACTTCACAGGGTTCTAGTCCTGGATCAAACGAAATTCCTGCATGGATCAAAAATAATGCCGGCTGGTGGGCAGATGGCTCAATAGATGACAGTTCTTTCATTCAAGGCATTCAATTTTTGATTAAAGAAGGAATTATGAAGGTTCAATCATAGGTTTTTAAATAAATTCTG
>JAGQHE010000124.1 GCA_020431995.1 Candidatus Nitrosopumilus sp. | reverse complement strand
TTTTCTTTTTTGTGAAACCACGGGCAAGACGTATTGCAGTCATAGTAGCCTCCCCACCAGTGTTAACCAGTCTGACTTTTTCAATAGAAGGAAAGTTTCCGATAATTAATTTAGACAACTCAATTTCAGATTGTGTAGGAGTGCAATACAGCGTTCCTTTACCGAGCTGTTTAGACACTGCCTGAATGATTTCTTTTCTTTTGTGCCCTAAAAGAAGAGCGCCATAACCATTGCAGAAATCAATGTATTTTTTTCTCTCTTCATCCCAAATGTATGCATCCTTAGATCGGTTTGCAAAAAACGGATATGGTTCAAAATACCTGACAGGGCTATTCACTCCAGATGGAATTACCTTCTTTGACTCTGAGAATAGTTTTGAGTTTGTCACCAGTATATCCTAAATGAGGTTATTATTAATCGTAAAAGAATGGTTTTCACGGGTAAATGCTCAGTTGAGATGTTTTTTAGAAATGAGTGGTTTGCAATGAATAATTGAAATTTTGGAGTTCAAATGAAATCTTTTTTGCTAGATACCTAGGAACTACATTTAACATAGAGATTACAACCAGCAGACCCTGTGAATATGGAAATATGAATTCTAAAAGAGTTTCTCTTTGAATTATAATAAAATCAAGAGGACTTAATGAATTATCCAGTTCCATGCTCATCGAGGCCTGAAGTGATTTTTGCATAAAGAAAACTTCAGTTTCATGTTTTGTCATATTTTTAATGATCCCATCATTGCGAAATTTGCATTCTGTTGCCTTACCGTTTTTGTTGACAGAGAAGACAGAGAATATTGAATCGTTTGAAGCCAGAATGTTATCACACAAATGTGAAACCGCCAAACTTCGCTCAAGATTAGATGTCAGCATCACATCAAGTGGCAGAGACAATAACAAAACCATGATGTGTTTAGATTAGATATAATTTTGTACTTTACATAAACAACAGACAACTATAGAGTTATTTTTTTGTTGAATTTTCTTCTAAATAAAAGAGCTACAATGGATGTTCCAATAAACGGAGCGGACCAATAGAGCCAGAGATCATCCAATACTCCTGAAAACAATGCAGGTGCCAATGCCCTAGCTGGATTCATTGATGCACCAGAGATGAAGGAAAGAAAGAGAATGTCCAATCCCACGATCCCTCCAATTGCGATTCCGCTGAATCCTTTCAATCCTTTTGTATAAACAACCGTAAAGATCACTGCCATGAGCAGAGCAGACGCAAGCACCTCCACTGAGAATATTAAAACAAATGGATAATCAAGATTGGGGGCGTTTGCACCAAGATTTGCGTCATTACCAATGAAAGACATTACAAAAAGAGAACCAAGTATCGCTCCTGCAATTTCAGCCGTGAAATACCACAGAATTTGAATTTTTGATATGTGTCCTGTAATATAGTAGCCAATTGTCACAGCAGGATTAAAGTGTGCAAGAGATATCTTTCCAAAAGAATACACCCCAATAATCAAGGCTACAAATGGAGTAATAGCTGCAAACCAAGTTCCATAGATTCCTCCAAGTTTGGCGTCATATACAATGGAGCCTGTTGCAAACACCACAAGAATGAAGGTGCCAACTAATTCAACTAGAAATATTTGAGCGTTGGAGCAAGTCATGTCTTAGGCCTCCAAGTTTTTTATTAATTTTATCACTTCATTCTCTATTTCGTCGCGAATTTTTCTTATTTGATGCAAGTCTAGATGTTTGGGGTCAGGGATATTCCAAAGAACTGCATCCTTGACGAATAATGCAGGACAAGATTCTGTGTCGATGCAGCCCATGTTAACAATCAACGATTCTTGAATCAAGTCTGGAGTAAGTTTTTTTGGTTTTTGTTCTGTGATGTCAATCCCAATCTCATTCATAGCCTCAACCACTATTGGGTTAAGTTCAGATGCAGGCTTTGTACCTGCACTATCTACTTCAACATGAGGAGCATGTTTGCGTAAAAAGCCTTCAGCAATTTGACTACGTCCGGCATTCTCCACACACACAAAGGTTATTTTCCTTTTATCGACCACATATTCACATAAATATTGGTTTATATAAATATAAATTGATATGAATGGAGTAGGGTTACTCAAGTGCATATGTGATGACACCAGATTTGAGATCCTAGAAATGTTGCAGAAAAATAAGGAGCTGTGTGTAAATGATTTTGTGGAGGAAATGGAAAAAGATCAGCCCCTGATATCGCATCATCTTAAAATATTGAAAAATTGTGGCATAGTAAAAACCAGAGATGAGGGGAAAAGATCAATCTACAGCATAACAAACACGCAACTCTTTGAATTAATCTCAAATATCACTGCAATTAGTAAAAAAATTCCTGTATGGTGCAATGATAAAACATGCTGTTAGGAGAATTTTTCAGTACGCAATATTCCTATTTCACTGACGTATAACATTATTGCGAAATTAGTAAACATGGTTCTTGCAATTTCTTCTACAACATCATGTAATTTTTCTTCGGAGATGACTACCTCAACTTTGATGTTTTTTTCATTCTCCAGACCTTGTCCACGTAAGCCACGAGAGCCTCTGCCTTCCACTTCATAACTTGTGTATCCAGTAACATTGTATTTCGTAAAAATGTCAAGTATGTTTTTTTTGGCTAGAATTTCACATGTTATAGTTAGTAGTTTTGTAGGGTAGAATTTCATGTCAAAAAGTTTGTTACATGATGGAATAAGTTTATCGATTCAGAGTTGTGAATGAATGAAGAGAGTGCAAACATGATCGGAAGCAATACTATGATATTGTATGGGAACGTTATTCCAAGAGCTGAAGTGATATACAAGCTAGGTTTTGCTTGTGGAATTGTGTGTCGTAAAACCGCAGGTGCCGCAATAAATGAAGCGCTTGCCAGAAGCAATCCAAACATCA
>JAGQHE010000123.1 GCA_020431995.1 Candidatus Nitrosopumilus sp. | reverse complement strand
GCCCATTGCCACATCATGTTCTCCATACTCGCCTTCAAGAACAACGGAAGCAGGCATGGTGATTTCTTTAAGATTGAGGATAGATTCTACTGCATCATAGGTTTGTTTAGCAATCCCAAACTGGGAGCGGTTTTTGTATGCTCTTAGTTTTTTCCAATAATTTCTAACGTTGTTTGTCATGGTTATTTTTCCATCCGTGTCAAGCATGAGGGATAATTGATAACCATTAACAGAAACGCGTGAAAATATGGGGACCATGGAATCGCCATGCTCACCTAGGACCAGTGCGTTAGAAACTGAGGATTGCGGAATGGAGAATTTTTCTGAGACCAAATATCTGAATCTGCTTGAATCAAGACTGGAAGCGATCCCGATCACTTTGAATCGAGAAAAGAGCGTTTCCTTTTGAAAAACATATGTTAGAACATCAAGAGGGTTTGAAATCAATAAAACAATCGCATGTGGACAATGCTGCATTATTTTTTTTGCAATGCCTCTGACAGTGGTTACCTGTGCCATTATGTTTTCATATCTGCTTTTCGTGTACACGCCAGTACTTGCAGCGATTACAACTATGTCGGAACCAGCAATTTTAGAGTAATCTGACGTTCCTTGAATGGAAAATTTGGAATCATGTGGAATCGCATTAGATATATCGAGTGATTCACCGATTGCTTTATTTTCATTACGGTTCACTAGTATGACGTCGTCTAAAGCATGAGACATGCATAGAAATGCGACAGAAGATCCGACTCTGCCACTACCTATAATTGAAATCAATAATATCACATGGGTTACTTTACAATAAGTATGGGACATCTTATTCTCTGAGATACGCCATTGGCAACACTGCCTAAAAGCAGCTTATCAAAACCCGTTCTTCCATGAGAGCCAATCACTACAAGATCGTGCTTACGAGATTTTGCAAATGTAACGATGTCTCTGACCACCGATTTTGAGGCAATGATGTTGGAAGTGATGGTGACATTGTTTTTGGCCGCAAGCGATTTTAATTCTTCTAGGTGTGCTTTTGAAACTTTTTCTTGTTTTTTAATTAATTCTGAATCAGCTCTTGCGTCATAATATTTGTGATGCCATGCATCACCTTCGATACATGTAAGTAATGTGATTTTAGAATCGTATTTTTTTGCAACATCTAATGCTACTTTGAAGGCTCTTGTAGACTGACTGGATAGATCAAAAGGTACGAGAATATTCTTAAACATGATCTTCAATGACCTCTCCGAACGACTCTTTTTGTGATTTATTCATAGGTTGTCCATGTGGTTTGGAAGTAAATATCTTTTCAATAATTCCCAAACATGGTTTTCAGCAATGATATCCTCAGCGACATATTTATCAAATTAGAAATGTGTTGTAATGTGTGGACGTAAAAAATCTGAAACTGTCTGATCTAATCTCAAAGCCGATCACAGTAAATCCGAATACAACTCTTATGAAAGTACGGGAGATCTTGTTAAAAAACAAGGTAAAACGGGTAATAATTCTTGAAAAGAAGATTCCAGTGGGGGTCATAACCGAGAGAGATATAGCTAAAAAAATCTATGAGTTAGGAGAAAAGCCAATTACTTCAGTTAAAGCACAAGAGTTTATTCAAAAAAAAATATTTGTTTTGACTAGGGAGAACTCGGTTCAGGAATGCGCAAAAATGATGAAAAAGCACAGGATTAGTCTAGTAATTATTGTACACAATGACAAAACATTGGATGGGATTGTAACTAAGACAGATCTTGTAAAAGCATTTCTCATAAAAGAGTCAACACAAATAAAAATTTCAAAAATCATGAAAAAAGAAGTTGTGACTGCGGAACCAAGCGATCCTATCCTGCATGTTGAAAGCTTGTTGATAAAATACGGAATTTCAAGAGTAATAATAAAAAGAAATCAAAAGCC
>JAGQHE010000034.1 GCA_020431995.1 Candidatus Nitrosopumilus sp. | reverse complement strand
CAGCATTATTTTTGATCCAAGATGGTATTTGAGGTTCTTCTGAAAACGGATTAAGTGAATCAGTCCCTATTATGTCAATAATAGAATCTCCTGCAAAAAATGGGATTATAATAGTTCTAGAATCAAATGCGGAATCAATTTCCACATAATCAGTTTCAAAACCATCAACCAAAACAAAAAACATATCATCTAAAGTGTCAAATTTTGCGTCCAACAATGATCTTGGAATTGTTATTTCTACAGTTCCATCAGATGCTGTGTCCATCATGATGATTAATTCTACAAAATCAGGATCCAAGTAAATTGTTTCAAGATTTCCATTCTCAATAGTATAATTTACATCAAATGATTCCACAGGAACAGATCCTATTTCTCCATGAGATAACTGAATTGATGAGATTAGAATGATTGAAAAGATAAGGCCAAGAAAATAAAACGAATCTTTTCGAAACATTCTTAATTTCCAGCAATCCCAACATTTTCTGTCAAGTCTATAGTTATTTCATTACCTGCTGGGTCATCTGTTGTATCTGTGACAATCTTGGTTAATGTTGCAGTTCCATCTAGAAACCACAAATGAGATATCTTACTTTGAGGTCCCAATACTGAGACTTCAGATTGGTCAATTTTGTCAATAGGGATATCAGAATCTAAGAAAATTTTGAGGGTTGAATGTAGTTCTTCAGCTAAATCATCTTCCAAAAATGCAATAATTACCAGTGAATCTTTAGATCCTGAATCTCCTGATGATGCAGTTCTTGCCTTACCATATCCACATACGTAAGGAATATCACCAACAGAAATGGAACAGGATTCTAATTCCAATTTCAAGTTTGATTTACTGCTATCATATGTTGTAAATGTCATCTTTCCAGTCATTGTTGATATTTCAGATTGGTTGCTTATTGCAGATGCTGAAATTGAATCAAATACTAGTTCGTATGTGTTTATAGTTTTAGAAGAACCAATTTTTTTCCCCATATAATCTCCATCATCAATTTTTTCTAAGATTTTTTGTATTCTAGAATCTAGCTTTTCAGATTTTGCCTTTAATCTTTCTTGTATTTTTTCAGACTTTTCTTCTAGTTTTTCTATTCTTTCTTCAGATTTTTTTAATGATTTCGAATTTTTTTCAGATAGATCATCAATCTTTTTTTGATACTTTTCTTTAATTTCTGTTAATTTCTGTTCATATTTTTCAGTTCTTTCACTAAGAGTTTCATTTAGTTTTTCTCGATCTGATTCAAGTTCTTCACGCTTTTTTTCAATCTCTCTTCTTTTCTCTTCTAGTTCTTTTCGTTTCTCTTCATTTGTCTGAGATTTATCTTTGATTTTATTTTCTTGTTCTTCTCCGTCACTATTTTGAGAATCTTGAGCAAATGCAGTATTAATGGTAAGAACTCCTATAGAGATTAATAGTGAAATGGATAGAATTGCAAATAATCCTAACTTTGTATTCATTTTAAAAAAATTGCCCCTTCATGGTTAAAAAGAATTGCTCAGAAGTCATCAATTTGGCCTAGACTAATTTTTCGAAGCCTTAATCAAATTTACAAAATATTTGTGTAATGACGTATCTTCAGTGAGTTCAGGGTGAAATGCAGTTCCAATTACATTTCCTTTTTTTACTGCTACTATTCGTTCATTGAATTTTGAGAGGATCTCTACACCCGAGCCAACGTCAGAAACAGAAGGTGCTCTAATGAAGACTCCATTAAATTTAGGAATTCCAATAGAGTTCATGGATATATCAGATTCAAATGATTCTTTTTGTCGTCCAAATGAGTTTCTTTCTAATTTAATATCAAGAATGTCTAAAAGAGGTTGATCAGTTTTCCCAATAACACGATCATCAGCTGTTTTTGAAAGCATAATCATACCTGCACAAATTCCAAGTACTGGCATTCCACTTTCAATTTTTTCTTTCAGAATTTTTAATGAGCCATTTACTAAAGAAAGCTGTCCTATTGTAGTACTTTCACCACCAGGAATAATCAAACCATCTAATTGAGAAATTTCATCAGGTGTTTTTACTTCAGATACTTTAACATCCAATCCCAATTCATCAATTGCGGATTTGGTAGAAACAAGATTCTCTTGAACATCACCTTGTATAGATAAAATTCCGACATTAAGGCTCATATTGAACCACCACGATCTTGCATACGTAATTCTAGTGTTTTAACATCCAATCCCAACATAGATTGTCTTTCGTCAATCATTTTTTGAGCTTCTTTTACTTTATCAGTTTCATTCCAAAATGTAGTAGCTAAAACAATTGCTTTTGCTCTTTGTTTTGCATCATCAGCATTAAAAATTCCAGAGCCAACAAATATTCCATCACATCCAAGAGACATCAGATATGCAGCATCAGCTGGTGTTGCAATTCCACCAGCTGCAAAATTCACCACAGGCAATCTTCCAAGTTTTGCTGTTTGTTCAACAATATCATATGAAACTTTGAAGTCTCTTGCAATTCTGACTAAATCTTGATTATCTCCAGAATCATATATTCCCTTGATTATTCTTAATTCATCATTTAATTTTTTAATATGAGTTACAGCTTCTGCAACATTCCCTGTTCCAGGTTCACCTTTTGTTCTGATCATTGATGCACCTTCTTCAATTCTTCTCAAAGATTCAGCCAAAGATCTTGCGCCGTTAACTACAGGTGTTGTAAAATCCCATTTCCAAATGTGATGAAACTCATCAGCTGGTGTTAAAACTTCAGATTCATCAATCATATCAACATCGGTTTCTTGAAGAACAAGTGCTTCATGAACATGACCAATTCTACATTTTGCCATAACTGGAATTGTAACAGAATCCATAATATCTTCAATAATTCTAATGCTTGCGGTTCGGGCAACACCTCCAACCTTTCTAACTTCAGATGGAAGTTTATCCAATACCATTACAGAAACTGCACCAGCTTCTTCAGCAATCTGAGCTTGTTCCACAGTCGTAACATCCATTACAACTCCATTTTTTAACATATGAGCAAAACCTCGTTTAAGAGTGGATGAACCACGTAAGATATTAGATGAGTTCATTTTTTCATAAACTATTCCTTTTGCATCACGTCGTTCACCAGATAAAGGAAGCATGTTCTAATTTTTCCTAATGACTATTTGTATCTATTCACTAAATTCAGACATAACCGAATCAAGTTCAGATTCGACCATAGTTATTATCGGGGGAATAAAATCAGCGGTAACATTTTGCTGAGGCCAGTGAATCTGATTAACACGGCCATTAAGAGTAATTTTGACATTTGATTTTTGATATTCAGTTGCATTATCAAAAACTTTGAAAGATTCAGACGGGATTGCAATGAATCCAGTTTCTTTTATCAGTGCTTTAATTTTATTTAGTTTTTTTTCATCTAAATGAGATCGAATGTCAGGTTTGAGATAACCCTGTTCAGTTATAGAATATTTCATATCACCATTATTTTTTATGTAAAGAATTTCAGTTTTTTGTGCTCCGATTCTTTCAGTAATACCATTGGAGATCTTTTTTAGCTGATGTTTTGTATATTCGATTTCAATTTCATCAGTGTAATTAGCTGCAGATGTTGGAATTTCATTTTTGATAAGTAACGGAACTGAAATCAATATGGCTACAATTACTGGAATTGCACCTAATGCTAAGTAAATTGGTTTTACCATTATAGATAATCAATAACAAATTGATGATTATTGCAAATAAATCTTGGTTAAAAATAACTTAAAATTCAAGTCTTTTTCATTCTTGTTTGTGGGGTCGTAGCCTAGCCTGGTAGGGCGACAGTGTCTACGAAAAAGATCACCGCTAAGGGCTCCAAAGGTTAACTAAGCTAAACTGACTCACGGATGATGTAGGTTTGGAGCTGTAGTGACCCGTAGGTCGCCGGTTCGATTCCGGTCGGCCCCACGTAAAATTTGACTATCTGTTTCTCAAAACATTGAGCGCAGAACCAGCTTTAAACCACTCAATCTGAGATTTATTGTACGAATGATTAAGTAAAATCTCGTCTTTACTTCCATCTTTATGTGAAATAATGCATTTTACCTGTTTATGTGGCTCCAACTCGTTTAATTCTAGAATACTAATTTTGTCATCTTCCAAAATTTTCTCATAATCATCTGGATTGTTAAAGGTAAGTGCCAAGATTCCTTGTTTTTTCAAATTTGTTTCATGAATTCTAGCAAGACTTTTGGTGATAACTGCTGCACATCCAAGGTATCTAGGAGACATTGCTGCATGTTCTCTACTACTGCCTTCACCGTAATTATTATCACCAACAATTATCCATCTCATTTGTTTTGCCTTGTACTGTCTTGCAATATTTGAAAATGTTTCAAGTTGATTATTGAGAGTGTTCTTACCCTTACCTACTTCGTCATTAAATGCATTAACTGCCCCTAAAAGCATGTTATCACTCAGATTATCCAAATGACCTCTAAGAGATAACCATGCACCTGCAGGAGAAATATGGTCAGTAGTACATTTCCCTTTGGCTTTAACTAATATTGGTAAATCAACATAGTCTTTGCCATCCCATTTTGAAAAAGGTTCTAAAAGCTGCAGTCTTCTGCTGTTAGGATCAATAATTACTTCAACATCGTGAGAATTTTCAGGAGGTGCAATAAAAATTCCTTCTGGAATCATAAATCCGTTTTCAGGAACTTCTGGTGCAGGTTTTGGTGGATCTAGTTTGAATTTTGTTCCATCTGAAGCTATAAGTTCATCTTTTAATGGATTAAAAGATAATTTCCCTCCTAATGCTAAGGCAATAATCATCTCAGGGCTGCCAATAAAATTCAGAGTGTTGCGATGACCATCATTTCGTCCTGGAAAATTTCTGTTGAATGTAGTGACGATTGTATTTTTTTCGTCATTTTCTAATTCAGGCCTACTCCATTGTCCAATGCATGGTCCACATGCGTTTGCTAGAACAGTCGCCCCTATTTCTTTAAGAGAATTCATCTGCCCATCTCTTTCTATGGTTCCACGAATTTGTTCGGAGCCGGGTGTAATTAACAGGGGAATTTTAGATTTGATTCCTTTTTCTTTCGCTTGTTGTGCAATGCTTGCAACTCTAGACATGTCTTCATAAGAGGAGTTTGTACAGCTTCCAATCAATGCGACAGAAATTGGATCCACATAATCATTGGATTTTACATCCTCACCTAGTTTTGAAATTGTTCTTGCCAAATCAGGAGTATGAGGACCTACAATATGAGGTTCTAATGTAGATAGATTGATTTCAATTACTTTATCAAAAAAGATTCTTGGGTTTGATTCAATTTCAGGATCTGCTACCAGTAATTCTTTGTTTTGATTTGCTAATTCGGCAAGTTTTTCTCTGTTTGTATATTTTAGATAAGTTTCCATTCTTTCATCGTATGGGAAAATTGAACAGGTTGCGCCTATTTCTGCCCCCATATTGGTAATCGTGGCTTTTCCGGTACAACTGATAGATTTTGTTCCTGGACCAAAGTATTCTACAATAGAATTAGTGCCTCCAGAAACCGTTAGTTCTTCTGCAACTTTTAGTATGATATCCTTGGGTGCTGTCCATCCGTTTAGTTCTCCAGTTAATTTGACACCGATTTTTTTTGGATAAAGTAACTCCCAAGGAAGCCCAGCCATGGTTTCGGCCGCATCCAATCCACCCACACCAATTGCAATCATTCCCAGCCCACCAGCGTTCGGAGTATGGGAATCCGTCCCGATCATCAGACCTCCTGGAAATGCATAGTTTTCAAGTACTACCTGATGGATAATTCCGGCTCCAGGTTTCCAAAAACCACATCCATGTTTTGCAGCTGCGGATTGCAGGAATTTGAAAACCTCGCTATTTTCATCAAGAGAAACCTTCATGTCAACATCACCTTGAATCTCAGCTCTAATCAGATGATCACAATGAACAGTAGTAGGCAAGGCTGATTGTTCAAGTCCAGCTTGCATAAACTGAAGCATTACCATTTGACCGGTTACGTCTTGTAATGCAACTCTGTCAGGTTTGAGAAAAACATAATCTTTTCCACCAATAAGAGGTTTATCAGGAATTTCATAAAGATGTCCAGATAGGATTTTCTCAGTAAGCGTAAGAGGTCTTCCAATTACGTTTCTATATTTTAGAATATTCGCTTTAATTTTTGAGTAAACATTTGAGACAAGTTGAGGTGTAGTGTTGATATCCACAGAAAACATAGAATCTCCCTTGAATTTAATATTTGCAATTCAGAAATTAAGAATCAGGCATAGAAATTCTCAACAATTATAAGCGAAAAGCAGCTTTATTATACAATGTTGAGGAATTCAAGATTTGCAAAATTGAGGGAGCATCATGGTCAATAAAGGATTTCCAAAATTTGGAATGTCTCAGGCAGGAGCATTTGTGGCAGCTCTTAAGAATTACAACTTACCGGATTTCATTTTGGTACTAGTAGCTAAAGAATGCAAATCCGAACTTCTTGAGAGGGGCAGGATTGACGACAGATTACAAAGTATGAATGATGAAGCATTGGAATTATTACATAAAGTGTTTGTCGGGTGTGAAGAAGATAGTGCAGGAAAATATGCACAGTATAGGTTTTTTGCATATGTTTCAAGCATGTATCACAAGTGTGAAGTCATAGTTAATGACACCATACCTGGGATATCAGGGAAAAATCACAAGATTCCAGTCGCAATAAAAAATAATGGAATGTATATCGCAGTTGCATATAACAAAGCAACGGGGAATCCAGTCAATAAAAAAGAGACAGCCAGATTTTATGAGATGGTTGATGACATCAAGAGAGGAGATCACGGAACAATGCTAACAGATGGGATCTATGGATCTTCCGTAGGTTTCAGGGGAGATGCACTAGTGGAACTTGAAAGATTAAGCAAATCAAGATCGGATGATCCTGAAAATATGTTGAATTTTAAGACTGCAAACTTTGAAAACAACATATACTCCGTTACAAAATGCTGATTTTGAAAATAAGGTTACAGGCTTAATTGCGAAGTATCCATCGTAAGAAACGTAGGTTTATCATTGGTTTTTTGAAAATCTTCACCAAACTGTTCAAATTCTAATTGTTCAAACAAATGTTTTGTCCAGATATCATGAACTGCTTGAATGAATTTTTTGTGACCAGATATTCTCAATAGTTCATGAAGCAGTTCGTGCGACACAGTTGTGCAGTTTTTTTCTGCAAGAAACAGCGTATCATTTGGTTCTTTGGGTCTTTGCCAAAACACCATTCCAAAATTTTCAGCATGATAACCTTCACAAGTGCAATCAGTCCACCAAGGTTTGAAATGTGTCAAGTAAAAATGATAAATGTCATTTCCTCGTTGTTGATGATCACGTAAAAGTGTATGAGTGTCAAGCCTTTGAAGAATATTTCTTGGTGTTGTGATTAATTCATCACATTGAACCTCATAATCTTTATCAAATTTATCTTTAATCCATTTCTTGTAAAATTGACCCATTTTCTTAACATATTCGAATTCAAACTGCCGCTTACTACGATCTTCTTCTTTTATCACAAAAATAAAATGTAAAATCATAATAAGAAAAAAGGATATTATGTTTGGCCTTCAATACCCATTAGGGTCAGAGTTGAACGAATCTTTTCAATTTTCCTGATTTTCCAGGTAATTGTTTCTCTTAGTTTTTCAACAGTATCAGATTCGATTTTGGCCAAAATATCGTATGCGCCAAAAGTTCCATGAACTTCCTTAACACCGTCTAAGCTCTTCAGTTGCTTAATAATAGCTTCTTCAGAGCCCAGTTCACAGTTTATTAAAACATAAGCTGTTGCCATGATTCAATAAAACAAATCTACTATATCAATAAAGCGATTATAGTTAGTTTTGAGAAATCTTCATAATAGCATCCCAGATTGGCTTTGGCACAGGCATTATAGACAATCTTGAAATTCTGATCAGTTCCCAATCTTTGAATTTTTTATCTCTTTTCATTTCAGCGAGAGTCACAGGCCGTTTCAATGTTTTTTTGTATTTTACATCAACTGCAATAAAACGCTCGATATTTTCTCTGGGATTATGGTAAGGTTTTGAAGTAACTTCCATTATTCCCACGACCTGTCTTTCATCACCTGTATGATAGAACAGGACAAGATCACCAGATGTCATTTCCCGCATATGCTTTAATGCTAAATTATTGTGAACCCCATCCCATGTTGTTATCTTTTCTTTTTTTAGCTGCTCAAAATTATATCCTCTTGGACCACTTGGTTCTTGTTTTGCCAACCAATAATTTGTCATTTCATTTTTCTGTATTATTAGTGGTGTTTTATGGTTTTTGAAAGATTGATGTTCCCCGGTTCTGACTCGCACAAAATCATTGGTACATAGCCATAAGCCTCCTCGCGTTCTGAAACCGGGGTTGCCCATAATGTAGCACACCTGGGTGAATTAGAAATCATTGGTATCATTACGATCGACATCATCCTAATCCGTCTGCGTGCCTGCTCTCGGGCATTTAATGATGTGTAAGATCCTACTAAAAACCATTGATGATGCATCTCTTCAGAGCATCATTTTTTGACTAGACTAGATTTTATTTTAAAGAATTGATTCTGACAAAGATATTTCAAAACCTACAACAGGCATACGAATTTTGTAATTTTCAACAATTTTTGAATTAATTTTTCCAATAACGCCAATGGATTTACCGTTTGAAATTACACTTGCGCAGTGTCCTGCTTCAAATGTTGGGTGAGATGAGGTTTTTGTTTCAATTGTAATTTTGAATCCAGTTTTTAATGCAGATTGTAGTATTGATTTAATTTCAGTGAAATTCGCATCTTTATGCGCACTAATACTAGAAAAATTAATTTTTTCAGATATTGGATCGTCAATAGTAAAAACAGTACCAGTTTCAAACAGTTTTTGAGGATATGACTCGTGAATGTTTCTTGAAAGATTTTCTAATAACCCAGGAAGGATTGAATCACGCAAAATGGTATGTTCTTGGCTTTTTGAATCAAGTACAGAAATGATTTTTGCTGTATTTCTGTTAGTCATATCATACAGAACATATTTACTGGTCAAGCTGGAGTTTAGGGCTTCAAGATATCCAAGCCCTATCATGATTTGATTTAGTGATTTTAGTTGAAGAGAAACTGGGTTTATTTGACCAATTGTTTGAGAAGGGGTCAAAATAGGCTCAAGGTTCTGAATTCCATATCCTAAAGCAGCTTCTTCTACCAAATCCATAGGTCCAAAAATATCAAATCTATATGCAGGTATCGTACAGATAATTCTATTTCCTTTAGATATTGCATCTAGTCGGGATTTTTTTAATGATGAACAAATTTTTGAGGTGCTAAGATTCAGACCAAGAATTTGATTAATTAGCGAAGCACTTACAGATATTTTCTTTTGAGCTAACTTAGGTGGAGAGTTCTTTGCACCAGAAATTTTAACTGATTCCAAATCAAACCCAGCACTTTCTAGAATTGTTGCAACTACGGAAAGTGTGTTTTCAGCATCATTTTTATTAATTCCAGTCACCTCAACAAAGAGATTTTTTGTTTTTGTTGTAACAGTTGTGATTGCCGCATTGATGATTGGAGGCAAGGATATTATATTATTACCAGAGTCAGTAATAATAGGCACCTTTGAGAAATTACCTAAAATATATCCATAATTTCTACCCACATCACTTTGTTCAAGTATTTCAGAAATAGTAATTTCTTTATCAAATTTGAGAGGAGTGAATTTGGTATTTCTACTAGTTGTTGTGTATGTTAGCGGAAATGAGATTTTATCAAGATCATGAATGCCAATTGAAGATTTTGTACGTTTTCTACCAATTCCCATGTGTATGTCCTCTTGCATTTGTATGATCTGTTCAAGAATTTTGGTGTCAATAACGCCATTTCTTGCTACTATTCCAGTTACACAAGGGCGGATTTTTGATACTCCAGATTTTACAAATATTTGATATCTATCTGATTTTTTGATTTTTAGTTTAACTGCACCAGTTTTGATATCAAGTAATCCTTGCAGACCAAGCGCAATCCCAAAATCAGTAGAATAATCAGGTCTGTTTGGACTGTATTCAACTCTGACAAGGTCTTTGTCTTCAGATTCAATATCCAATCCAAGAAAAGGTAATGAATCTGAAATTTGTTTTTTTGTTACTTTGCCAACTAATTTCTGAAGTCGTGTATATGATAATTCAACTACTGGCATTTTGTAGCACTCCTTAACCAATTGAGGTTATTATTGTAAAACTCCCTTACATCATCTAGACCATACTTTAGCATTGCAATTCTTTCAATACCTCCACCCCATGCCAAAACAGGAGTAGTAATTCCGAGAGGTTTAGTCACTTCTGGTCTAAAAATCCCCATTCCAAATAATTCAATCCATTTTTCCAATCTTTCATTATACACCATTGTTTGTAGTGATGGTTCTGTATATGGGAAAAATGTTGGCCAAAATTTAATTTTTGTAATTCCAATTCGTTTGTAAAATTCTCGTTGAATTCCCATTAAATTTCGAAGATTGGCATCTTTCCCAACAACAACACCCTCAATTTGATTAAATTCTACAAGGTGTTTGTAACTGACTTTTTCATTTCTAAATACACGCCCTAGAGAAAAAACCCTAGACTCATCAGGAGTATTTTCTGCTAAATGTTTGATTGTGATGCAAGTAGTATGAGTCCTTAAAACCATCTTTCTTGCCTCATTGATATCCCAATGATATCTCCAATTTTTATTGTGAGAATCAGCAACCTTTCTAATTTGTTCAGGGGTAGCGATTTTTTTGGCAGAGATGCCATCAAGATAAAAGGTGTCTTGTAATTCTCGTGCCGGATGATCTTGTGGGGTAAACAGAGCATCAAAATTCCAAAAGCTTGACTGAGTCATATTGCCAATTATTTCTGAAAAACCCAATGTGACGAATATTTCACGAATTTCATCAATAGTATCTTTTAGCGGATGAGTTCTTGCGACAAAAACATCAGGCACTTTTGCTTCAACATCTATTTCTCCAGAAGAATCTGAAATCACTATAGATCTTGCAGAATCAGTCAAAGTGATTTCTTTAGTTTTCACAATATCTTCAACAATAAAATCTGGTCTCTTTAGAAGAGAGAAAAGATCATCATTGTCGATCTCATCTTTTGGTAATTTTCTCTCTCCGATTTGGTTAAGTGTTTTTTCCCCAGGTATTTCTAAAGGGAGGTTCTTTATCAAAATATTTTCAGACGATGTTTCTATCCAGTTATTTTTTCTTGCCAGTCCAATTGAAGTGCCAAAAACAGAACCAAGATCTTTTTGCAGATCAGACAATTTTCTAGGTCCACCCTTTAGCAGATCAAGCAATCTTCTTTCAGGCAGTCCTTTTTGAAAAGATTCAATTCCATTTTTACCCAAGCTGACAATAATTGATTTTGATTCATGGACATTAGCTAAATCTTTTAATTTCAGCCATTCAATTCCACGTCTAACTTGGTCAGGTGAGAGTTGTGTGGATTTTTCCAGAGTCTCAGGAGATTGTTTTGGGTTTTCTCTAAGAGAAAGGATAATTTTTTTTTCAATATCATGAAAAACCTGTGACAACAGCAAAGAATTCGAAAAAGACTTTTTAAACCTTAACCCAAGTCAAGATGAATGTCAGCTGATGACTTTATCGTAACTCCTTGGCATGTTGAAGGAGATATAGATTATGATAAATTAATCAAACAATTTGGTACTGAGAAGATATCTTCAGAATTATTGGACAGAGTCAGAAGAATTACTGGGGATGACCATTATATGCTCAGAAGAGGCATTTTCTTTTCACACAGAGAATTAAACAGAATTCTTGATGATTATGAAAAAGGCAACAAATTTTTTCTATATACTGGTAGAGGGCCATCAGGTCATACTCATATAGGACACTTAGTCCCATGGATGTTTGCAAAATGGCTGCAAGAAAAATTTGATGTGAATATGTATTTCCAGCTTACTGATGATGAAAAATTTTATTCAAAACCAGACTTGACTTTAGAAGAAACGGGAAAATTTGCGTACGAAAATGCATTAGACTTTATTGCTTTAGGTTTCAAACCAGAAAAAACGAAAATTATTATCAATACAAAAAACATTCAGTCTCTCTATCCAATTGCAGCACAAGTAGCAAAAAAAATTAATTTTTCCAATACAAAAGCTACGTTTGGATTTACGAATGAAACTAATATTGGCATGATTTTTTACACATCTTTACAATCTGCACCATGTTTTATTGAGGATAAACCAGTGTTAATTCCGTTAGGAGTAGATCAAGATCCTCATTTTAGATTAACAAGAGACATAGCACCAAAAATAGGAAAACCAAAGCCAGCGTTAATTCACAATATAATGATTCCAGGTTTAGGAGGTCCAGGTGGAAAAATGTCGGCTTCTGATGGAAAAGGAACAGTGTACACAACAGATACACCAAATATTGTGAAAAATAAAATTAACAAATATGCATTTTCAGGAGGACAGTCAGATGTTGAACAGCATAGAAAGTTTGGAGGCAATCCAGATGTGGATGTGTCATACCAATACCTAAGGATATTTTTTGAGCCAGATGACTATAAATTAAAATCAGTTTATGAAAGATACAAGTCTGGAAAATTACTTTCAGGTGAATTAAAAGCAATTCTGATTGAGAAAATTAACAGTTTTCTTGCAATTCATCAGAAAAAAAGAGAAGAAGCAAAGAATAAGATAGACGAATTCCTTTTTGAAAATAAATGAAAATTAGTATCATATGCGATGATAAATACGAAGCTACAAAGTTAGCCACGTTAATTTTCATCAAGGAGGGCAATGAAACTTTCATTTCAGGAATTCTGAATGTTGTTAAAAATGAATTAGTTATTTCGTTAAAAGATAAATCGGCCCATAGCATATTATTAAAAGAGGAAGAGGAAGTGGAAAAATTTGCCGACTTTATTCAGTCGGTCATAGATAAAGAAGATCAGCTGGTTTCAACTAGTATTCTTGAAAACAGAGTAGAAATCATTAAGGGATAATCTACTGACCGAACACAGTATAGAGAGCTACAACTCCAACTATGACAATCAAAGAAATTCCTAATGCCTTAAAGTCACCTTTCATAATTTAATTTCAAAATAATTATAATTAAAGTGTTAACAAATTCTCAAAGATGGTTTTAGGGATCAGCGTGGGAAAAACCTACTTTTTTTCTGCTTATGTTTTGAATGGCTTTCTTTAGGTTTTGATATGATTTCCCTTAGTTCATTACAATTCAAGCACAATACTTTAAGTTCTTTTCTGGCAAGATCTGGTTCTGAGATATATTTTCCCATTAGAGAAACATTTCCTCGTTCAGGATCTTCAGATGAGTCATCACCAAATACGTAGCTAATTCCCAATGCTCTTTCATCCTTAAAACCACAACTTGAACAAATCTTACCTCCCAAGATTTCAAATAATTTTTCTTTTATTCCAGCATAGAATTTATCTGAACCATTGGAATAGAAACGCTCCTGTTTTTTTAAAAATTTATCATTTTTTGGTTTTTTGGATCTAGATTCACTTCCATTAGATTCTCTAAGATGAACCGATTTGGATCTTCTGTCATCTCTGTAACTTTCTG
>JAGQHE010000033.1 GCA_020431995.1 Candidatus Nitrosopumilus sp. | reverse complement strand
TGTCAAATCTTCCGCCGTCTCTTCTGAATGCTTGAGGTGGTCTTACATCCATCTCAGTTGGCTTTTCATATTTTTTACCTATTTCATCAACTCGTATGTTGAGTTTTTCAAGTAAAGTCTGATTTAATCCCTCACCATAAACATCAACTCTTGCTGCAATGACTGCTTTTGCAGCAACTGCCCGTGCAATCTTTCCTCTTTGCCATCTTGGAGCTGCATGAACCATGGCATGTTGAAATAATAATCCGTGCTTTGGTGGTTGAGAACCTGTCTTCAATGATCTAAACAATGCTTTCTCTGCTCCTAATACTTGAATTGTACTGGCAGGAAGCGATGCTAATCTTTTAAGACTTCCAGCTCTTCCTAAAATTCTTGCACCAACTGCACTTCCAAGTATTGCCGAAAGGTTTGGTGCAATAACCTGCATTTCAGATTCCACATGTTCTTCAAGTTTTTTACGTAAATCATGAAAATCAAGAATTTGTTTTGCGATTGATTGAACAATTGATAAATTAGCATTTGAAATATCGCCTCCTCTGCTTTTTGATGAAATCAATGATAACATTTCTACTTTTGATTCTGGAAATCCTGCATCTTCAAAAACTTGCTTTGTCAATGATTCACGTTTTCCTGCAAGAACTATTTGTGCATATCCGTTAATACTGTCTATTATATTATCCAGTTCTGGGAAATGTAATCCGTACCATTCTCTTAGTCTTGAGCTAAGCCCATTTGCAATCTTATCAATTTCGTCAAGTGAATTAATTGCTTGAATAATATGCAGATCTGGACTTTCTGACACTTCTGTAACTTTTGAAGATGATAACCCTAGTGCAAACTCTCTGAGTTTTCCAAGTGTATCTTGAAGGTTGGATGCAAAACCTGAATCCACAATAATCTGTGGTTTTGTTGCTTGTATGATGTCTAATTCGGATTCATCCATAAGACGGCAATCAATAAAATGTTTTTTTAGAATTGCAAGTAATGATTCATCACTAACCGAAACCCCTCTCTGAGTTGACATCAGATAGTTGATAACCTCATTTAATTTTGCCTCTTTATTTTTAACTAAAAGATATTCTTTAACTGGATTTGAGAATGGAAATGCCTTTTCCATCTTTTTGTCATTGAATATTGATATTCCTAGCTCCGTTAAGATTACAGAATACATGAATAGTTGGTTCTACATCACCTTTAAAAAAGGTACCAGAACCATGAATCAACCATTATATTCTAAACTTTGATAATTAACCAAAGTGGAATACAGCCTTGAAACTTCCATAGGTCGAATACAACTTGATAGGCCTGTCATGCTAGCATCAGGAATTTTAGGAATTTCATTAGATGTGTTTAAACGGTTATACCTGTCTGGCGCTGGTGCTGTTGTAACTAAATCCCTAAGTACAGAACCATGGGAAGGCTATCCAAACCCTACTATTTTTAGTGTTAAAGGGGGTGGATGGATTAACGCAGTGGGTCTCTCAAACCCAGGCGCCCCAGATTTTGCAAGAATGATAGAGCCTAACAAAGATGTTCCGATTATTGTGAGTATGGTTGGATCAATTCCTGAAGATTTTGAAATTATGATAAAACAATTTGAGTATTGTAAAGTAACAGCTTATGAACTAAATTTATCATGTCCACATGTTGCCAAAGTTGGTCTTGAAGTTGGAGATGATCCTGAATTAGTTAAGAAAATAGTCTCTACAGTAAGAAATTCTACTAACGTTCCTGTGATTGCCAAAGTTGGTCTTGGAACCTCTAATTATCTAAATACTGTTGGTGCTGCAATAGATTCTGGAATTGATGCAATTACTGCCATCAACACTGTTCGCGCCATGGCAATAGACGCTGAAACTCAACGTCCAATTCTCAGTAACAGATATGGTGGACTATCTGGTACCCCGATAAAACCAATTGCATTAAGATGCGTGTACGAAATATCCTCAAAGTATGATGTCCCGATCATTGGATGTGGTGGTATATCCTCATGGGAGGATGCAATTGAATTTTTCTTGGCAGGAGCATCTGCAATTCAGATTGGTAGTGCAATAGGAGATAATTGGATAAGCGTATTTCATGAAATTAACAAAGGCATCTTGCAATATATGAAGAGGAAAAACTATTCACATATCAAGGAAATGGTAGGACTTGCAAAGAGATCATAATCATCCTACAATTGTAACTATTGAAAAGGTAATTGATGAAACCCCCACTGTTAGAACTTTGGTCTTCTCAGACAAAATAATGTCTGAAGCACTTCCTGGACAGTTTGCAATGGTTTGGATTCCAGGTGTGAATGAATTGCCAATGAGCAT
Organism: Candidatus Nitrosopumilus sp.; assembly: GCA_020431995.1. Classification (GTDB taxonomy): domain Archaea; phylum Thermoproteota; class Nitrososphaeria; order Nitrososphaerales; family Nitrosopumilaceae; genus Nitrosopumilus. Next base: position 3,720 of record JAGQHE010000033.1, on the reverse strand, counting down.
TATGATTTCTGATGAACCTGAAAGAGCTGCATTTACAGTTAGAAAGCATGGGCTTGCATCTACAGCCCTGTTCAATGTAAAAGCAGGCGAACAAATTGGAATTAGAGGCCCATATGGAAACTCTTTTGATCTAAAAGAAGGAAAACTTTTGCTTGTTGGTGGTGGAACTGGTCTTGTTCCTATGATGAGATTGCTTACTTTTGTAAGGCCTCGTGATGATATTACAGTTTTAATTGGCGCAAAAACAAAAAACGAAATCTTCTTTGAAAATCTAACTCGTAGTCTCTTGGAAGAACATCATCATCATAGTATAGTTGTCTCCACTGATGATGGTAGCTATGGTGAAAAAGGATTTGTCACCGATGTGGCTGAAAGACTTATGAGTAAAATACATTTTGATGGTGTCTATACATGTGGGCCCGAAATTATGATGTATAAAGTAGTCCAGTCTGCAAATTCTAGGCATGTTTTTGTTGAAGCTAGCCTTGAGCGAATGATGAAATGCGGTGTGGGACTTTGCGGTAGTTGCTGTGTGGGCACAGATCTTGCTTGTAGAGACGGAACTATTTTTGATGGAGTACATTTATCTAAAAATAAGGAATTTGGTTATTTTCATAGAAATAAGGCTGGAATTTTGGAACATTATTGAACGTGACTAGCAAGGTTTAAAATAAATCACAAAATTATTTCCGTGAGTGGTATGGGTAATCCAAAAATAGTTTTAACTGCTGATAGAACTTTAATGTCCCCTTACAGGGGCCTTTCTCTTGCAACATTTTTTGGATGTGCACCAGCAATTGATCCACATCGAGATAAAAACAGTTTTTGGTATAAAATACTTGGAAACCAAGTAACTCCAAAAATTCTATTTGATTTTATTTGTAATTACATTCCTCACACAAACGGCGTTGCAAATTATGCCCCATACGGACTAAGAAAATTAGAAGCTGGTCTACTTCGTGATGGATTTAGTCGACAAGATGTTGTAATTGCTCATCCTGATCATATAGAACAATTCATCGGCCCAGACACACAAGTTGTTGGAACATACGAGATGGATCCTCTTGGAATGGGTCCAGTTACTATGACATTCACTTATGGTAGGAAACAAACATCCTATGATGAATTTTACAATACTGAATTACATCACAGAATAAAGGCCGCTAAAGCAAAAACTGGAAGTAAAGCCAAAGTGATTTCTGGAGCATCTGGAACTTGGCAATATAACTATGATCCAGAAAAAATTGAAGAGTTTGGAATCTATGCAATTCTTGAAGGCGAACTTGGTGGAATTGCACCCGAAATAGATGGACATGCTGGGCGATTTTTCAACTATTTGATTAATGGTGACTTTGAAAACATGGATCCTTTCAGAAAGAGAAGTGATTTCAAAGTTAACATTAAAGAATTTGAAAGAAACGGTAAAAAAATTCATGGCAGATTTGTTAATTTCTGGGATAGGCCCGAATTAGAAGAAATTCCTGACATTGTAGAACCAAGCATGCATGGGATGATTGAAGTAATGCGTGGCTGTGGTAGAGGATGTAAATTTTGCGATGTTACATTGCGATCATTAAGATACTATCCTCCAGAAAAAGTCAAACGAGAAATTGAGATCAATATTAAAAAAGGTGGTTCTAAATCTGCATGGATTCATAGTGATGATATCTTCGTTTATGGGATGGATCCTAGAACTGCAAAGGGCATGGAGCCTAATAGGGAAGCGTTAGAAGAACTATTTACTGCAATCATGTCTACTGGAGTTGAACATACAAACCCAACTCATGGAACGTTAGCTGGTGCAATCGCTGATGAAAAATTGATCCCAAATCTCTCCAAAATTATGAAATCAAGTCCTGATAATATGATCGGCATTCAAGCTGGATTTGAAACTGGTAGCCTTCGATTAATTGGTAAGTATGCAGATAGAAAACTTGCACCATATTCTCCAGATGAGTGGCATTGGGTTGTAAAAGAGGGTGTCAAAACTTTGAATCAAGATTATTGGATACCGGCATTCACTTTGATTATGGGTCTTGATAATGATGAACAGCCAGAAGATTCATGGGATACTATTAGACTAATCAGCGAATTAGAGCATGAACAACCTGATTCCATGTTTACTGCTACGGCATTAACCTTTGTTCCTATCGGCTTACTCGAAAAATCTGACTTCTTTCATATTGGAAATGAAATGACTCCTGCACAACTAGGCGTTCTTTACAAAACATGGCAACACAATTTCAAATATGGCATCCAAAAATTCATGACTAAAACCGGATCAAAGGGCCCACAAAGATACTTCTTTAATGCTATTGCCAGATCTCTTGGAGGTGTACCTTTAGGCGCAATGGAGAGGTATGCCCGTAAGAAAAGTAAGGAACACGAAAAAGTTATTGAAACTGTGAAGACTAAATACTGGTAGTTATACAAATACATAAATTCAGTAATTATTATTTAACACTATGGCAACACACGGTTCACTTACCAAGGCAGGAAAAGTAAGAGGACAAACTCCAAAAGTTGAAGGAAGAAAAATTGTTGGTACTAGCTCCAGTCTTAGGAATAAAAGTAATTTCAATAAGCGATTTGTACTAGGCAGATTTCCTGGTCAAAATAAACCTGGACAAAGAAGAAAGAGACGTTAGTTGGTTTAACTCTTTGTTTTATGACGTTCATTTTTTAAAACAATACCCTTATAAAGTACTGGTACCGTACTATACGGTATGGTTGAAGATTTAAGATTAGATAGTTTAGAGGGCGTAGGTCCTGTAACTACCAGAAAATTATCCGATGCAGGTATCCACAACGTCATGGATCTCATCGTCAGAGGTCCAGTAGAGATTGCAGAAATTACTGGAATGGAAAAGGACACGGCTGAAAAAATTGTCAATAAAGCCAGGCAACATTTGGTTGAGGGTGGATTAATTGCTAAAGACTTTGTAAGTGCAAGTGAAATTTACAAACATAGACAAAGTATTGGCAAAATTACCACCGGTACCAATTGTCTTGATACATTGTTTGATGGCGGTATTGAAACTCAGGCATTAACCGAAGTATATGGCGAATTTGGTTGCGGTAAAACACAGTTTGCCCATACGCTATCTGTAATGGTTCAAAAACCCAAAGCAGAAGGTGGTCTTGACGGTGGCGTCTTGTATATTGATACAGAAAATACTTTCAGACCTGAAAGAATCGTATCAATCGCTCAGGCACACGAAATGGATCCTGAGAAAGTTCTAGATCGTATTATAGTAGCTCGCGCGTATAACAGTGCACACCAGACATTAATTCTAGAAGAAGCAGGTCAAATAATTGAAGAAAATAATGTAAAGCTAATTGTCGCTGATTCGGCAGTGGGATTGTTCCGTTCTGAATATCTTGGAAGAGGCACCTTGTCTGTTAGACAGCAAAAACTAAATCATTTTGTACACCTGCTATCAAGAATTGCGGAAACTTACAACTGTGCCGCAATCGCAACAAATCAAGTTATGGCATCTCCTGATGTCTTCTTTGGAGATCCGACTCGACCCATTGGTGGAAATGTAGTCGCACATACAAGTACCTACAGAATATACTTTAAAAAATCGGGTAAAAAACGAATTGCCCGAATGGTAGATAGTCCTCACCATCCTGAAGAGGAAGTTATATTTGCTCTGGGCGAAGCAGGTGTAATCGATCCTGAAGATACAGAAAAAAAGACTACCAAAAAGACTACCA
>JAGQHE010000032.1 GCA_020431995.1 Candidatus Nitrosopumilus sp. | reverse complement strand
TGATTCAGAACATATAAAACGAAATTATTTGAATCAGAGGAATAATGGACATGCCGGATAATCAAAACAACATAATAAGTTCGATGGATCTGTTTATTGATAAAATTCAGCAGCTGAAAGGGCTGATGTTGGGAGTGTCATTCTCAGCAGTTATTTTAGCACCACTTGCCATAGGAATGTCATTGTACCTGCTCACACACCCAAAATTCCTCCAACTGATAGAACATGAAGGGGAATTTGCAATATTGTTGACAATATTGTTGACAGTGGTTTTAGTCACTTCTGGGATTTGGCTGGTTGCAGGAATACAGCAATTCAGATCCCTTAGCTCTTGGAACAAAAGATATTGTGACTATTTGAAGAAACGTGAGGACTTAGACAGAGACATCACCTCAAAATACCATCTGGATGAGGAATAATCATCCGAGATTCAGTGAGCTTGTTCTTCCGCTTCTTGGAAATAATTTTTCAAATGGTTCCAATATCTCATGACAGAAATCCATTCCCTTATGAGTGACCTTGAAGATTGTTATAGTTCTTTTCCCATCAACAATCTCTACTCTTTGTATCATCTCATTTTGTTCCAGATTATCTATTATCTGTTTGTGCTTTGTAATGTTCAATCCACAAAAACTGAACAAAGCTGTTTGATTAAGCTGACCGTATTCCGACAAAGTCAAGATGATATCTTTGACAATGTAGATCCTGTCACGGTATTTTCTGGAATCAGCCAACAAGACTATGAAATATTATTACTACTTTAACTATTATGGAAATTCATTTTCAATTAACAATGTTAAGCAACTCATTATAACATCAAGTCATCAAATATATCATGAGACCAAAGCTGTCTTTTAACAGGAGTATCGTAAGGAGCATTCTAAAAAGAGAAACAGTCTTTTCAAACACATGCAAAATTTGCAACATGGAATTTACTGATTCAGAAAGAACCAAGAAACACATGGTAAAAGCACACTCAAAACCAAAACGTGAAAAACAGGAGCACTGATCGCCCATAATTTTTTGTATTGGAAACCAGAGTAGTTTTGCCATTGGCGCCGTTTTCTATGACTTAACCACATTCCAGGTATATTGTATTTGGAATACAGATTGAGTCATGCATTTTACAATCATACAAGACACGAACGGGTAAATTTCAAAGCATTAAAGGCGGCAGATTCAAACAGATCAGGATGTAATCAACAAAGGAAGTTTTTAGACAAATTCACAATACAGTAATAATCAAAACGCCCCAAGAGCAGTATTGGAAACCAGAGTAGTTTTCCACATAGATTTTGATTATTTCTATGCCCAATGTGAGGAGATCAGATCCCCAGAACTTAAAACCAAACCTGTTTGTGTATGTGTGTTTTCAGACAGAGGGGGGGATAGCGGAGCCATTGCAACTGCAAACTATACCGCAAGAAAATACGGGGTAAAATCAGGAATTCCGATAGCATTTGCAAAAAAAATGCTAGAAGATAGAAAAGACGCTGTATTTCTGCCCGTGGATTTTGACTATTACTCGGAGATGTCCAAGAAGGCAATGGAGATAATGAAAGGCGAGTCAGATGTTTTTGAATACGTGGGAAGAGACGAGGCGTATTTGGACGTGACTGAGAGGACATGTGGGGATTTTGACAAGGCATGTCACCTGGCTCAGCAAATAAAGAACGTAATCAGAGAAAAGCTAAAACTTAGTTGCTCCATAGGCATTTCGCCAAACAAACTGGTTTCAAAGATTGCCTCTGATTTTCACAAACCAGACGGTCTTACCGCAGTACCTCCTGACAAGACAGACAGGTTTTTGGAGCCTCAAAAAATAAGGGTCATCCCTGGAATTGGAAAAAAGACAGAGGAGAAATTTTCAGAGATGGGTCTTGAGACGATTCAGGATTTAAAAAAATTAGACGTGTTTACTTTGAACAAGAAGTTTGGAAGAAAAAGTGGGACATTTATCTACAACTCAGCAAGAGGGATAGACAGCGAGCCTGTCAAAGAAAGGGAGGCAAGCATACAGTACAGCAAGATCACGACATTGAAAAGAGATTCAAAAGATCATCAGTTCTTGTCAGAAAACCTTGCAGAGTTATGCAGGGAGGTCCACGAGGTATTAATAAAAAATAATCGGATGTTCAAATCAATTGGAATACACTTTGTACAGTCAGATTTATCCAACAGATCAAAATCAAGAATGCTAAAGAATCCTACGGCAAGCCTAGAAGAATTACAGAGAAATGCAGATCAATTACTAAAGGAAGCATTGGAAGATCAGACAATCACAATCAGAAGGCTGGGAGTTAGAGTCTCAGATCTCTCAGAGATCCAAGGTCAGAGAGACATTACAAGTTATTTCTAGTTTTTCCCAAGTCGATTAAGACGCCTGGACTCTATTATCATCACAGCAAAGATGAATGCAAACAACCAAGGCAGAAACATTATCTCTCCTGCAATTTTATGGTATTCCTCCCATGCCACAGGATCAGTAGTAACCTTTAGCGCATACCAAGATAGGGAAAAAATCCTGATCAAATTCACAGTGACGGTTCCAATAATTCCTAGAACGAAATAGATGATTTTTCTATTTCTAGAGATATTCAATTTTAGCATAAATGCCCCAATCACTAGGGAGAAAATGATGATGCTGTGAACCCCAGCTGATGGCCAGAAAACTTGAAGTGCCATGGAGCCATGGTCTCCACGTAAAAACATGACATTGTCTCTTGCCACTGCAGTTCCAAGATCAAGTGCAGTAACTAGCCACACGTTGGCCTGAACAAAATACGGAACAACATATTGCAAAGGACCAAGCGTATCATATGGAAAAAAGGCATCAAGTGAAAGAATGATTCCGGTTCCGACCAGAAAGATAGGGCCGGCTGGCGCAATTCTAATCCAGCGTTTGCCAAAGAAGATACTCAGTGCAGCAACTGCAAATACAGCCATCACGATAAAGTCCCACATCCATGTCCACGAATAGATCAGCTGCACGTCAAACATCTTTGCAGATTCAATGATGTAATCTCTGAGACCAAATTCCAGCAGAACAAGATAAACAACAGTAAGAGCAGCCAACGGGATTACAGAGAGCAACCGGTTCTTAGAAATGATGATTTTTAGTCCGACAAGCTCTGCAACAATGAAAACCAGCGCAAAGAAATAACCTCCTCTCCCTTCATTCCAGCTCCAAGCAACAGAATCAGGAAATGCAATCATTGAGAAAACGATTGGACTGCAAATGATGAAAATCCCAAAAATCAGATTCCAGTTCTGCATCAAGATGATCCCAAAAAAGGCAAATAAAAATCCCAACATTGCAAATTTTGAAAAACATCAAGACTGGAACAAAGCGACGTTGTCTTTTGCATCCTCAGCTCAGTCTTTCTGTCAAACCAGGACTGGGCATAAATGAACATCAGTTGCCGTTAGAATGACCGCACGACTCACTTCAAGGTTGCAAAGTTTGGCTCATCAGACAACCAACATATCATGAGTTGATCTTGCATTCAATTTTGAGTGACTTTACAGTGGTAAAATAGGTTACAGTAAGAACAGCGACAGCAGCAAGTCGGATTGGAGTCTCATAGTTGGTGAGAAACGCAGTTGCCGTAGCCCCAATTGAGCCAAACGTGGAGATCACCGCAAATCCGACAGGCCCACAGCTGCATGCTCCTGCAATGCTACCAGCCACAGAGCCAAGTATGCTGCCACTCATTTTTTGTTTTGATCTTTTAAGGATGCTTATTCGAAAAAGATTCATCGGGATTACCAAGGCAGAAAGGGTAGAAAGAGTCACAATCAGAAGCAAGCCAATCTCGGTTCCAGGAGGCAGATGGCTCACAACATAGGGTTCCAAGAACACATATTCAGATGAGACAAGCAAAACAAGCAGCATGAATAGAAATATTGTAAGCGAGGCAGTTAGATACAAAGGATTTGAAAACACGAGCTTGATTGTCTGTGCCATTTAGATCGTGGCATCCAGTATTTGTTGGAATACAGTAAACGGTGGGGCACCGCCAATTCGCTGTTGTCCGTCAGAACTCACCATAAAGAATCCGGAAGATGGAAATATCGCAACCACGGTTATTGCAACAGTAGTGCCAAACAGTATTTTTTTATTCACAATTCAAAACGCAGGGAGCAGTTAAAAAAACTTATTCCAGATTGCGCGAAGACTTTCGTTTGAACAAATCAAGAAATCTTGCAATTACTGTATCGATAGGACAGACATCACAAGAAACATTTGACGAATGAGTGACAAGATGTTTTTCAAATTTCTCCCTAGACTTGAAAACAAGATCACATTTTTCACAGTAGACTTTGGTAACCCTGTCATCAGTTTTTTTCATATTGATTTCTTGCAGATGATGCTTATAAAGATCCTGATGAAAACCACCACATGAGAAAAATATTTGACAAATGTATTACAGGTTTTTCTGTGACAGTGTTAGGAATTTTATGGTATTGCAGTACAAGATACCATGTGAAACCAGACCAGTTCATAATCACAATTTACGACGTATTTGGAAAAGAAGTCAAGATTGACGGAGTAAGAACCAGATTCAGGATAAAAGGAGTTGCTCAGAGCCATATTTCAGAATACAGAAACAGATTCCAACACTGCTCTTTTTCAATAGGAGAAGAAGTTCAAATCAAAACAAGGTTAAAGATGTTAAAGAGGAATCAAAGGTAATGAATTTTCATATGTGTGTTAAGTTCAACTTCGTATCGTGTTACAAAGCCACAGTGTGGACATGAGAACATCTCATAATGGTTTTGTGTGTCGCGATCTATCACCCTTCCAGAGACGGATGATATTTTGATCATGTTCTCACTGCTAATAACTGCAAAATTTCTTCCCTCTCCAATAGAATCCAAAAACTCTTTGATTGCAGATACAACCAATCTGGTGTCGAGGGTTTCGTCATCATCCAATGTTGACAAAGTGAACTGGTTATTTTTCAAAGTCGGGATTGCCGCAACTTGATCCGCAACATAAACTAGTAATTCATTTTTGATAGAAATTACATCTTTGCAATCAATTGTGAGCATGAAAAGTTGCATTCTAGTCAATATTTTAGTTTAACATTGATTTGAAAATGATTATTATTGATTGGCATTGTGTTTGAGTAGATGAGGGACTCAGAGACATTTGGGGTCGAGAAGGGACACGGTGAAGAAGTGGTATCATGGCTAAACGAACAGGCAAAATCCCAGTCAGTGAAACTTGAAGCAAGGCTGTATGGATACAGCATCTCTACTAAGAACTTTGGGGATTTTGAGATGTTTTCATGGATAGGCGAAGTACAGATTGCAAGAAAGATGATAATCAAAGCAAGTAAAAGATTCAAGGTTAAAATCATCGAGGGAGGATACAAACCAAAGGAAAAAGTAATCAGAATGAAGAAATTTGATTTTGCTAAAGTTAAAAGAGGTGAGAAAACAATAGGTCAGCTGGAATTTGTCGCATCACGATTTGGCAACAGTCAATGGGAGATTCGGAATGAAGAACGGCACTAGAAGAATGCCAATGGGGAATCAAAAGCAATGAAAAAAATTGGAATCATAGGTCTAGGAATGCTTGGGAGTGCAGTTGCATCACATTTAGCAGATTCAGGTTTTGATGTAACGGCATACAACAGAACAAAAGAGAAAACAATGCAATTAAAAGAAAAGGGGGTAAAGATGGCTTCTTCTCCAAAAGAGGTTGCAACTAATTCAGAATTGGTCATAACAATAGTAAGAGACGCAGATGCCGTTAAAAAAATATCATTTGGGGACGATGGCATTGTTGAAGGGAATCATGACAAGCTAATTGTCGCAGATATGAGTACAATTGATCCATCAGAATCCAGAAACATTTCAAAAAAGTTTCAGGAACACGGCATCAACAAGCTAGACATACCAGTGATGGGAGGGCCAAATGTTGCAATCACAGGAAATTTGGTCATGATGGTATCAGGGGATAAAGAAAGTTTTGGGAAATGTGAAAAGGTATTTGAAAAAATTGCAAAGAAAGTTTTTTTCTTGGGAGAAAGCGGGATAGCACACACAGTTAAGCTTGCCATGAACTTGCAGATCACAATGCTTGCACTTGCATTATCTGAGGGAATTGTTCTGGTTAAAAAAGTAGGGGCAGATCCAGAAATATTTCTAGAGATTTTAAACTCAACATATTTCAAAACAGGCATGAGTGAGAACAAAGCATACAAGATGATAGACGGAAAATATGACGTAACATTTACACTCGCAAACCTAAAAAAAGACATCAGCACCATGACAGATGCAGCTAGATCGCTAGGTGTTGAATTGCCAATGATCATAAAAGCGGAGGAGATCTATGAAAATGCGATAAAAGCAGGATTTGGTGACATGGATTATACAGGTATCATAGAGTATATCAGAAAGATCAACAAGATGGCATAAACCAAGATTATGAGTGGAATTCAGCAAAAATTCTATAAGTTACGAATTCCTCAACAGGGTATGAGATTAAAGGACAAAGTAGCCATTGTGACAGGAGCATCCAGTGACATAGGCAAGGGAATTGTAAAAAGACTTACAGAAGAGGGTTCCAAAGTAGTGTTAATTGCAAGAAATCTAGAGGGACTGGAGAAGGCAAGAAAAGAGATCGGGAATGAATCACTAACTGCATCAATTTCATGTGACTTGACTGACGAATCACAAACGCTGCATGCAGTTAATCAAATCATGGACACATATGGAAAAATAGACATCTTAGTAAACAATGCAGGGATAATCAATGAACCAGTGCATTTTCATGAAATGAATGATTCCGAAATTAAAAAACTCATAGATGTCAATTTGTTGGGGGTGTTTCATATGACAAAGGCAGCCATTTCAAAAATGGCAGATGCTAAAAGCGGGGCCATTGTAAACATAGGATCCATTTCAAGCGAGCGCGCAATCCCCAGAGTGCATTTGGCAGTGTATTCGTCAACAAAAGCAGCGATCTCAATGTTTACAAAATCAATCGCAGTTGAATATGCAAGACAAAACATCAGGTGTAATTGTGTAAACCCTGGAATCATTAATTCTGGAATGATAAAACCATATCTTGATGATCCTCAAGCTAGAAAAGTTCTCGAAGAAAGACTTCCACTTGCAAGAATAGGAGAACCAGAGGATGTAGCAAATGCAGTGCTCTATTTGGCATCAGATGAAGCAAGCTGGGTTACAGGTACCGTGTTAAATGTGGATGGCGGAAAAACAGCTTCAGAAGGATGAGTCCTCATAGATTCGCCTCAAGAAGAGATCTCATTGTTCTTTTTTCCCAAGTATGCCTTGTAGCTTAGACCAGTGATCATCATGGCAATCCCGGTTATCGCAGACCACATAGCAAAATACAGCAATTCAGATTCATTCACACACAGGCATGGTTTACTTTACATCTAAAGTTTAGGATGACGAAGGTATTAGAGATGCAATCAGAAGAGCCTGAAACATCTAAATAGATTTAATGATGACCAGAGTTATGCCTGAATTGGTATGCCCTGACTGTGGAAAACGTCTGTTTCACGAGAACGAGACCACATTAAAGATAGAGGAGACAATCCATTCAAAGTTTTGTAGGAAAAGCCAAGGCGAGACCCATAGTTATATGCACAGAGATCCTGCACATATGGAGACTTTTGATTCTGAAAGAGAAAATGATAGCGAGGGCAATCCTGTATTAAAAAAATAACATCAGGCAGACCTCAAAATTATATCCTAGGCAGTTATGATTCAGATTGATTGTCAGAAGAACATGATTATGATTTAGTAATTGTAGGAGCAGGGCCAGCAGGATCATCAGCGGCTTTTGCGGCAGCTAAAAATGGAATGAGAGTGGCATTACTTGAAAAAGAAAATTCAATTGCAGAAACCGTCAGGACAAGCGGCGTGACTTGGATTCAGAGTATCAAAGAGTTTGGGATACCAGATGATTGTTACAATCCAATCAAAAATTTTTCATTTTGTTCTCCAAATAACGAGGTGACCATTAGCGATTCGGTTCCAAGAGCTGCGGTGTTGGATGTGAGAAAAACATACAGGTGGCTAGCACGTGAAGCGGAAAAATCAGGGGCAGATGTTTTTGTCAAGACCAACATCAACGCAACAGTCAGGGATGATAAGGGAGACATAAGAGGAGTTAGCAGTACAGGCCCTAAAGGAAAAACAACTTTTTATTCCAAAGTTGTCATTGATGCTACTGGGTTTGCCTCAACAGTGTGCAAGGCAATGGGTTTTGCAATACAGTGGAAAAGGTTTGGTGCAGGTGCCGAGTACGAAGTGAAAGTGGAGAATGTAGATCCAGACACATGGTGGCTGATGGTAGGAAAGCAATATTCACCTGCAGGATATGCATGGATTTTTCCGTTAGGTAACAACATTGTAAGAATTGGCGTGGGCGTGGGAAAGCCAGAGTCAAACATAGACCCAACGCAGAGGCTCAAAGAGATGATGGATAAAAGAATAGGTCCAATAAAAAAACTTGGAAAGATGACACCAATGGAGTTTCATTACGGCCTAATTCCAAACGACGGTTTATCAAGAAAAACGGTTTTCAACAACATGATTTTAGTTGGGGATTCAGCTGGGCAGGCAAACCCACTTGTGTTGGAAGGGATCAGATATGCGATAAAATACGGAAGAGTTGCAGGGGAAGTATCAGCAAATGCGATAAAATCCGGCAATACGGATGAAAAGGCACTTTATCCATATGAGGCCACTTGGCGAAAAGAAATCGAGTCAAAAATTAATTCGGCAGGAAAAGTTCAAGACAGATGGATAGGACTGTCAGACAGTGATTGGGACAAAGAATTAGACATCATAAAAGAATTAAAACCGGAAGAATTCATTGATTTTATTAAGGCAGAATTTGGGCTAACAAACATGATTAAACTGGCAACACATCACCCAAAGCTTGCAGTAAGACAGTTATTCAATCTAGTTAAAGGAAAATAAGCAGCACATGTTAACATCAAACCGAAGGTTATATTGGAAATAGAAACTCAAAAAACATGGACAGGGTAAGAAAGACTTTTGATGAATGGGCTCAAAACGGAAGAGCCGAATTAATGGAAACAGAGCACAGTAAAAATGTTCTAAAATTTTTACAAAAAATACGGTTTGACAAACCATTTACATTTTTAGACGTTGGTTGTGGAAACGGATGGGTAGTCAGAGAGATTGCAAACAAAAAAAACTGTAAGAAAGCTGTAGGAATTGATAAAAGTAAAAAGATGATCATTCAGGCCAGGAAAAAAACAGCGAACAGAAAAGAAGAGTTCATCCACACAGACATTGAATCTATGAATCATAGAGGAAAATTTGATTTTATTTTTTCAATGGAGTCACTATATTATGCAGATTCAATCGACACAGCACTAAGAAAAATATTTGGAGTGTTAAAACCAGGTGGACAGTTTTTTTGCGGCACAGATTTTTATACAGATAACAAGGCAACTGCAAAATGGGCAAGAATCATGAAAATTCAAATGCACCTACATTCAAAAAAAGAGTGGAAATTATTTTTTCGGAATGCAGGATTCAAAGTAAACACCAGAAACATCAGAGATTTGAAAAGTAAGAAAAAATGGAAGCGTGAATTTGGAACTTTATTCATAATAGGCACAAAACCCGTAAAGTAATATTCAAATTCAATGAATTGATGAATCAAAGCATGTGAGCTGGAGCACGAAACGCTGCTATGGCAGAGGAAACTCCTCCCTCCCTACAGGAAATGTGATTTGGAGATAAATAATCAGAGATGATTGGCAACGGAGCAGAAAAAAATCCAATATGGCGTACAGTGATGGTAAAACCTGAGATTTCCATAAAAGGAATGAAAAAAGCCGACCCACATGGAGCAAGGCCAAACAGAACTCAAAGTGCCTGTACTAGGTTCAGGTAGGCTGCAAAGCGAAATATCGTGAAAACAGAAGGAGGGTTACTCCCAGCACACATGAT
>JAGQHE010000031.1 GCA_020431995.1 Candidatus Nitrosopumilus sp. | reverse complement strand
AAAAAAGAATGATGGAATTTTTTTCATTGTCTGAATCAGATAGAAAAGAAGTGATCAATAATGCATTAGAAGCAGGACCAACAATTCCATTCCCTAACTTTTCGAAGCTTTTCAAAACATGGCTTAAAATTTTAACAGCACTCACTGAGGAACAGAGAGAGGGATTATTTTCAGCATATATCATAGAGATATCACAATCACCACAAAAATTAATTACTTTTAATTTAGACGGGATTCTAGAAATATTTTTAACGTTAGATGAAAGTGAAAGAGAGGTTATAGCAAAGACGATTAAAAAAATCATCAATAACTTAGATGATGATGCAAGAAGGAAGATATTAGTAGTAATACCAGATAACGCTAGAAAACATCTGAGATTTTAGATGGGTTTAGGCTCATCAGGTTTTCTATTGTCTTCATTTGTGTAATCTATTACTTCTCCCTCAGGAGACAATACACCTACAAAGATTTTTTCGTGCTTTTTCAATAATTTTCTATGATCAAGTAGAGACATGTCAAGCTTCATTTCATTCATTACCATGATTTGGTATTCTTTCCATTCTGCCCAACATTTGTTGCAAGTAGGGTATTTTGCAGCAATGACTCCAAGTTCTACATCATCAGGAATAGCATTCTTGCATTTGGTACAAGTGCGACTCATAATAAAACTCAATTGAAACTCCTTTTATCTTTTATCTAATACGAAATCTAAACCATAACCTTAATTCTTTCAATTCCCATGCTAACGGATAAGGGACTCAATTGTACTGGTGCTCCAAAAACACATTTAAAGTTAATTTTTTGGAGTTTTTAATGGTATTTTTCATTTTTACTGTTATTTTACAATCAGAATAGAGCATGGTGAACTATTTGCAAGTTTATTTGATACACTTCCAAGAAAAAATCTTGCCGTGGCACCAAGACCTTTACTTCCAACAATGATTAAATTACATTGTTCTTTTTTTGCAAGTTTAACAATCTCATTTGTAATATTGCCCTCTTTCATTATTATTTTTGAATCCACTCCTTGTAGAGTAGTTGTTTTCTTTGCTTTAGTCAAAATGTTATTTCCAAATTTTTTTAAAATTTCAAGGTATTCTTTCCTATCCAATAAATTGACAGGTGGTGATTTTTCAACAACGTACAAAAGTATTAAACGAGATTTATGGTTTTTTGCCATATCGCATGCATACAGAAGAGCTTTTTCAGAATGAGTTGAACCATCTAAAGGAACAAGAATTGTCATGTAAAGTGATTTTCTCACAATAAATTTCATAAGTTGCATCTATTTAATCAAACTCTTCAAAATCAATACCAAGAATGTTTTTTAATTCTCAATTAGTAAAACCAACATTGAAAATCAGGAATTCATTTAATTTAAAAATAGGAAGAGATCAAAAAATAGAGGGCAAGTATGATTACAGATACAATTTATGAGCATTTAAAGGAGATACAATCAACCAAAATCAAATCCCTAATTTCTAAGGCAGTCATTGTTGAACCATCAGATACGCTTTCAAGCGTAATTAACAAAATTTCAAAAAATGGTGCTTACGATGTTTTTTATCTTAATGGCAAATCCACACTTTCAACCAACATACGTGCACTGCTAAATGCCAAAAATATTACAGAGATGAAAGTAGAATCATTCCTATATACTATCCCATACTTATCGCCAAATGATTCAGTTCAAAAGGCTGCAAATATTATATCACATTATAGAATACGTGAAGTACCAATAGTTCAAAAAAATAAGATCATAGGGGTTGTCACTGTACAGAGGATTTTGAGGCTTCTTTCCACTAAAGACAATAAATGGATAAAAGCAAATTTGATCTATACACAGAATCCAATAGTGATCTCATCTGAAGAAACTCTGAGTAATGCTAGAAGGATAATGACCACAAAAAGATTAGATCATCTTCCGGTGTTGAATAATGGAAAAATAAAACAAGTTCTCACATCTGCACACGTATTGGAATATATTTTACCTCAAGAACGTCAAGGAAAAAAATCTGTAGGAATTAGAACGTTACACAAACTAGAATCCAAAATTGGAAATATTGGGACCACACGATTTCCTCAATGTACGCCAAGTGACGATCTTAATTATATTGTAAATTTAATGCTAAAAACAAACACCTCAGGATGTTTAGTTAATCTTTGGGATAATCTTCAAGGGATAATTACTTTTAGAGACATACTGGGATTATTGGCATCAAAAATGGAAACATCAATTCCATTATACATAGTTGGATTGCCAGAGGATCAGAAAAATGTGAACCTTATTAGCAGGAAATTTGAAGCCACGTTAAAAAGAATACAAAAAGTATATTCAGAAATTCATGAAGCGCGAGTATCAGTAAAACAACGAAGAACTGGGAATAAAAAAGAAGGAACGTATGAAGTATCAATAATGATTACTACATCACATCATACTCCCTTGATTTTTAGTTCAGTGGGGTTTGATCTAAGTGAAGTTTTAGAAGAACTGAGTCAGAAATTATTAAAGATGTTGTCGAAACGTGCTAAAAATCGCTCCAAAACAAGTATTAGAAAAATGGGTTCACCGATGTTCTAAATTATGAACTAGTTTCATGAAATAGTCTTTTTGATGTAAAGTAATAATAAATGTCAAAGAAACATTCATTCGTGAAGATAAAATGTCCAAAATGTAAAAAAGATGCAGAGTTAACAAGAGATTTTTCATCGGTAAAATGCAATTTCTGTGGTTTTGATAGGAGTTATGGAGAATATGTAAAATTTATAGCACATAATGAACTCAAATATTCAGACATTCTTGGAGATTATACAGGCAGTACAGAAGGTCATACTTCAGGATCATTGGATGAATGGGATTAACAACATGATGAAATTATTCAGCAGATTAAAATAATTACTTTAAGAAGTTTCTAAGCATCATTGGAATTTTTATTAGAAGAGATACTAAATCTGATAGGATTTTTGATAGGACTTACCATAGGAATTATGGCATCAATAGGATTTAGAAATACTGGAAGCCCAACATTATTTAGATTAACAATTGCGTTTTTTTCAATTAGTTTAGGTTTTTTTGTCATATGGACAGGATACATGGTGGAAGATTTTGTCATAAAATCAGGTACAATAGAAAGATGGATTCAGACTCTGGGAATTGCAATTCAGACAATAGGGTATTTTTTTATTGCATTCTCACATAGTATTAAGTCATTTTTCCCAAGATCCAGTTACTTTAGGTCAGTTGGAGTATTACCATTGTTCTTAGTTTCTTCGGTTCAACTCGAACATATCTTTAGATCAGTCTCATTCATTTTATTGGCATATGGGGCAATAGAAACAATGTTATCATATTTGGATAGCAGGAACAAAGGAGCAATTTCGGTTTCTCTAGGATTAAGTTGTTTAGCATTAGGAGAATTTTTGGGATGGTATTCATTTGTGTTCCCTGAATCAATTCTATATCCAATATCAATGGTGATCAAAATTGGTGGGCTAATAGCATTATTCATTCCAGTAAGCAAAGTAC
Source organism: Candidatus Nitrosopumilus sp. (assembly GCA_020431995.1). Taxonomy (GTDB): domain Archaea; phylum Thermoproteota; class Nitrososphaeria; order Nitrososphaerales; family Nitrosopumilaceae; genus Nitrosopumilus. The sequence continues at coordinate 21,581 of JAGQHE010000031.1, read as the reverse complement.
CATTAACTAAGATAAAATTTGATACAGATTTGGAATGAGTTTGATCAGGCTCAAAATTCATAGAAACCAAAGATTTGTCAAATTCTTTTATCTTTTTAGTATATTGTAAAATATCAATTCCCTATCATAGAAATTAGAAAAGTAACAATTAACGAAATGGCAGAATATAGAACTCACATGAAAATCATAGGAGATATTTTAGCAACAACCAGAGACAACCTTCAGGACGAGGATGGTGCAACAGTCACATATCTAATTAGGAAAGCAAACATTTCTCATTCGAGAATTTCAAGGATATTAAAAACTCTAGTATCACAAGGTCTTTTAGAACAATTAGCTTTTCAAGGTTCAAACAAATATAAAATCAGTCAAACTGGTAGAGAATTTTTACAGGCATACTATACATTTACTAACTTTGCAGACAATTTTGGGTTAAGCATTTAATCTTCCACATCTTCAAAATCATCTTCAAAATCTGTATCTTCATAATCAGATGGTTCAGACATGCTTTTCAAATAAAAACAAGAACTGTAAAAACTTTTCAAAAGTAAATAGTAATTAAACAAAAAAGAACATAACAAACATTGAAAGTAAATTGTGACAAAGAAGGAATTAAAAAAGCATCTCAGATTATTAATGAAGGTGGAATAGCAGTATTTCCAACAGATACAGTATATGGGATAGGATGTAATCCATACAACAGAAATGCAGTTAAAAAAATTTATAAAATAAAATCTAGAGACGTATCAAAATCATTTCCTGTTTTAGTATATTCAAAAGAGTTAGCTGGACAGATTGTTAGTTTTAATAAATTGACTACAAAAATTGCAGATAAGTTTTGGCCAGGACCATTAACAATGATACTAAAAATTACAGATAGCAAACTAAAAGAGTCATTAAATCTGGACGACAGAATCGCCATCAGAATACCAAATCACAAATGTACTTTGGATTTATTAGAAAAATGTAATTTCATTGTAGGTACAAGTGCAAATATTTCTGGAGAAACACCATTTACAAACCCATACGAATGTTTCAATAGGATAAAAGATTATGACATTTTTGTAGATGGTGGGACAATTACAAGTAAGGGCGAATCAACGATAATTGAGATAGTGAATGACAGCGAGATCAAAGTTATTCGTGAAGGTCCTTTGAGTAAAAAGGAGATTTTGAACTTATGAATTTAATCGTTACTTGCGCCAGACACCTAGAAGCAGAAACTGAAGAAGAGCTGATCGACATTTTAAAAGAATTTGGAGATTCAGCGCCAAAAGTGCACATGACAAATATGTCAGGGATCTTGACTGCCGAAACAAAACTCGAACCCATAGAGACAATAAGAAGAATCAGAGACATGCTTCTTGATGAACCATGGAGTATAAGATATTGCTTAAGAATAATACCAATACAAAAATTCACAGAATCAGAAATTAGTCAAATAGAGGAAACAGTCAAAAATCTGTCGGGGCAGATTTTTGAAGGTGAAACATACAGAATATCCATAAGAAAAAGAAATTCAGGATTATCAAGTCAAGAGATCATTTCAAAAATAGCAAACAATATAAAAAACGAGGTCTCTCTTGAATTTCCAGACAAAGTCATCATGATTGAGATTTTAGGAGATAAGACAGGAATTTCAATATTAAAAAAATCCGATGTTTTGAGCACTGAGAAAATTAAACGTAGTATTTCAGAGTAAAACAGATGCTTTTTCTACCAATATGTCTTCCAAAGAATTCTCAGAGTAAACAGAATTAAGTTGTTTTTTTGTAATTTTAAAATATTTTTTTAGAAACTGTTCGTTATTTTTTGAGAACATACTGACAGAAATAGGCAATAATTCATCACATAATGAGTTCAATATTTTTTTATTTCCAATTGCGATTAAAATAAAATTAACATTTGATTTAATTCCAACATTTTTTATCGCATTTGAAATTTGATTAGATAATGCATAGCGCATCAGAACATCAGTTTCAAGTTTGTTTGAAAGCATTGCATTATTTTTTTTGCACTCAAAAGATAACGATAGAATTTTGATCAGATGTGATTTATTAAGGATGAAGTTACTAGATACAGCTTGAAGTGAAATATATGGGTATTTTTTTCTCAGATCATCAAGGAATTGAACATTGGTTGATTTTTGACCTTTAATCTCAATGGCATGAATTTGTTTTTTAGCAATTTCAAAAATCAATTTTTTAGATGAGCCTCCATGAATTATAGGAATGATGTTTACAACATCATTATTTTTTATCAATGTGGATTTTCCATCCATAGCAGAGGAATCAACACCATTTATCGCAATCAGAATATTCTCAATGTCGAGTTTGGTTGAATCGGCAGGTTTTAGTTTCAGCAATAAATCAAGTAATTCATTGATAGAAATATCAGATTTCTCGACAAGTAATTGTTCTGTTAGGAAAGACTTTTTTGCCCCACCAACAAATTTCACAGTGATCATATTAAAAGAATTTTGAAAATTGCATTTAATTTGTTAATCAGTTTTTTCTTCTGTAGGTTCAGTCATTTCTTCTGCATAAGTTGAATCTGTTCCAATGTCTATTATTTCAGATGTTTCAGGTTCTACGATTTCCACGTCAACTTCTTTGTCTTGAACTTCTTCAGATCGTGAAGATTCAGTTCTTACTTGTTTTGCCTTTTCTTCTCTTATTTCTTTTTTGAGGAAGTTTGTAATATAGCCAGCAATTTTATTTTTCAGGCCTTTGGAGCGAACTATTGCAATTTGATTCAGGACTTTTTTGTTATCCGCAAAATCCTCACCAAACTTAGACTTATGACCTGCTAAGACTTCATATGAAATACGCTTTATTCTATCCAATAGACGTCTAAAATAAGTAGGGTATTTTATACCTATATTCCGAGAAACGAATTAGAATTGCTTTCTAATAATGAAGTCATTTCATCGAAGGATTTTCCTAGAATTTTTGATGCAGAGAAAATAACACTTGGAATAAAGCTGATTTGTCCAGATTTCATTTCAAAACACCTAGAAAATCTTACAGGTCCATCAGTTTCGACAAGAATTTTTGATTCATCTGTGTTGGCAAGTAATGTTTGTTTATCGTTTGCGTAAACCAATACGGGGCCATAGGAAACAAAAAATCCCATATCCATAGCCTTTTTGAGTTGTTTTTTACTCCCATCAAACCAATGAAGTAAAGCATGTTTAGTGTCATATGATGTCATAATCTCAAAAATATTATCAAGACTTTTCCTCGAATGAATGGAAATGGGTTTGTTAAATTTATTTGCTAATGATAACAATGTTTCAAATACATGGATCTGTCTTTTAGTATCTTTATCATTATGTGCATATGTTGGATCTAATCCAATTTCCCCTACTCCAGAAAGATGTGAGTGGTGGATTTCAATCAAAGCAGCCATATGCTCAAGTTCGTCATTTGCACATTCAGGATGTATTCCTATAAATGGTAAAATCAAATTACTTTTTTTAGAGAGTTCTAAAGTATCAAGAGAACTTTTATTATCCATAGATACACAACACGCCTTAATTCGTAGACATTCCATTTCCTTTAAAATAAACTCCATGTCTGAGAAATATGTATGATCAGACAGATGTATATGTGAATCATAATACCAAGTCATCTCTTTTTCAATTCTTAAAATAGTCTGTATAAATCGATTTCTTAGTGATATTTTTTCACTCATTATCTTTTTTCGGAAAAAAATAAAACAAGAACCATGAAATCATCTGAATTGGGATTATCTGCAATGTATCGAATTTTGAAGAAGGCTGGTGCAGAGAGAGTTAGCGATGAGTCAGCAGACGAATTACGAAGAATTGTAGAAGATATTGCAAATGGAGTTGCAAAAAGTGCAGTCGATATGGCTTCTCATGCAGGTAGAAAAACGGTAAAAGGTGAAGATGTAAAATTGGCGTCAAAGCCATTTAACAAATTCTAATCTAAAGAGTTTAATTGTTGATTTTGTTTTTTTAAAACGGTACTCTGGCAGAACGGTTATGCGTGAGCCTGCAAAGCTTATACAAGGGGGTTCGACTCCCTCGGGTACCTCATTCTACTATTACTTGTCCATTCATCCAAGGATGAAGAGTACAAAAGTAATCATATGTACCTGAGTAATTAAAAGTGAATGTAAAGGATTCAGATGGATCTAGATAACCACTATCAAATAGATCAGAGGGCATGTTGTAAAAGCCCGAGGTCACACTATGAAATGCCGAATCTTCATTAATCCAGGTAACTTGCTCTCCAGACTCAATTACAATTAGAGGTGGAATGTAACATCTATCTACCTCTTCACAGCCAGGACGAGAAACTTTTGAAGGCATTATTACATCGCCTTTAACAATCAATTTCAATTCATCATTATTTTCTTCAGAAGAGTAATCAAAAGTTGATAAAGACATGATTATTAAAATTGGAATCACGATCGTCCCCAAGATAGTTATTTTTTTTATAAATCCCATCACAACCAGAATTGAGTTATTACATAATTACCTTATTCTCTAAATATATGACATCTTAGACAAAGAGGTTGTCTCAAAATAGAAAGGGATTATTGGAATACATACCAGGCTCTCATACACTTCTGGTACAAAAAAATTCTAGTGTACCTTTAGAAGGTTTTGCAGAGAATGTCAGAGGCAGTATTCATGAATATGCAGAAAATTCTAAAAGTGAAGTCGAAAAAGGCAGTAATTTTCTTCAATGGGTACTTACCAGAGTCTTTGAGGCAACAGAAGATGATGCAGCGGATGCTATTGTTGACGGAGCAAATGATCTTGGAATTGACGCCTATCTACCAGTAGATTTTTCAGACAATACGATCAGGTTATTCCAAGCAAAATATGGCACATCACACTCGCTAGAGGCGATTGCAAAATTCAAAGAAGATACTAAAAGATTACTTGCAAAAGACGTAACAAGAATGAGACCAGAATTAGCTCAACTCGTTACAAAAATTAAAGAAAAAAACTTGAAGATAAAATGTTGTTATGTTACAAATCAAAAAGTCGAATATGAAGATGAATTAGTTGAGATTATTGATGAAAGAATGATAATTCAAAAACTATGGGATCGCATAAAAAAACCTGCAGCAGGTAAAAAGTCATCGATTAAATTAGAGAAAATGCTTAGACATGAGAATACAGTATTAGGAATTTTAAAGTTACGAGAACTAACAGAATTTGTCAGTAAAAATAGAGATTATGTTTTTGAATCGAATATAAGGCAATGGATGCAATTCAAGACCACAGTTAACAAAGGATTACGTGAAACACTTCAGAGCAATCCAGATAAATTCTTTTTTTACAATAATGGAATCACGATTGTAGTTAGTGATTTTACAGAATTGGGAGAAAACATCCTAGATCTTTATGCTCCTCAAATTGTCAATGGTGCACAAACATCAAATTCAATTTTGGATCATTCAAAGAGAACAAAAAATATGGATGGCTCTATGACAGTCACCATTATCAAAGCAGATGACGAACAGGAACAGAACAACATTACAAAGTATAGAAATTCTCAAAATTCAGTGAGAGGAAAAGATCTGGTCTCATTAATGGATTTCCACAAATCAATCAAATCACAATTAAGAAATTGTGGTTATTTTTATGAAATCCAAGCAGGTTCTTTTGATACAAAAACAAAATCAAAACAATGTGAATATGAAGGAGATTCAACATATAATAATTATCTTCCGGATAATCACAAAAAAGTGATTGTTGCCAAAGATGCAATTCAATCATTAGTTGCAGGAATAGAACAAAGGCCAACTGAAGCATATAGTTCACCAGCTCAATTTCTACCAAGAGGAAGCAAGTATGATGATATTTTTAATGACAATCTAAAAGACGATTATAGAATTTTACTGTATCCATATCTTGTCAAAGAATTCGCAAAAAAATCCTTAAAATACGGAAAACAAGGAGGTCATAAAACAAAAAGATATGCAACCTTATTTTTTGTTGCAGTCTACTTCAGAGTACTTCATAAAAAAATCCTTGAATCAAAAGGGGATTTTAAAGAAGACATAAGAAAATTGGAACCTATTTTTCGCAGTTTTAAACTTAATTCAAGAATTTTAAAGATCACAGATGTAATAGTGACCAAATTCCTTGAAGATACAGTAGTGGATGATGAAATTGAATTGGCAAATACTAAGCACAACTTCTTCTCTCAGCATGTTTGGAATGACTCAATGCTTCGTGTGATTGATAAGAAAATCAGACAGGAAGAGGAGGAGATTGGATCATTAAAAAAATTGGCAAACAGTTTATTTTGATTTAGAGGGTAGAAGCCCAACCAAGTAAAAATCTTGCAGGAGGTTTACATTGGTCAGGCTCTACCTAAGTTCACTATAAATCAGTAATATTTAACATGATTTTTTAAGCACAATTTGTTCCAGAATGTTTTTTATATTGAGTTAAAAGAACTAAAACACTTTGGGAATAAAAGACAAATGTGTAATTTGTAGCGAAAAAGTCCAATTGCATTTCAGAGCAATGGACGAATGGGGCATAGAAGGAACGCTTTGTGGGAAATGCTATTCCAAAAAACTAAACGAGTATTACCCAGGGGACCATATTAGAGTTAACAAACATTTGGATTAGTTTTTTTAGATTTTGAGTATTTGTTGGCATTAATACAATTCCAAACAAGAGGATCACTTTTCACATCATTTTCGTCTAAAAATTTAATGTCAGTGATAATTTTCTTTTTTTTCAATAAGTTTACTTGAAAACTAGAAAATTTCTTGCAATCACATTTGTTGTAAAGACATGCATCACCATCGCCTTCATCGTGATCTTGAGATTCATGCCCACAGTTACATATAGCATCTTTTTTTACATCACTGAGAGTTTTTTTTGTGTAAACCCCCAATCTAAGATATGCTTCTCCCCCATGGCCTTTCTTAAATCTGGCATAATTTTCAGATTTTGGCAATTCTTTGAAAAAAGATAGATTGGTTTCAGGTTTTTGTGAATCAGATCCAAGTATAAACCAGTATTTATCAGCCATTTCTAAAAATCTAATTTTGATCGATGCATCCACCCACCAGTGAACAGTTTCATGCCATAGAGATGTAGGTTCTTTTCGATTAACAAATAACGGAACGACGTTCATTCTAAGGTCATAATACCTATATGCAACACCTACAAAATCATCAAACCACGGAATAGACGATTGAGTCGACATTGATTAAAAGTCAACTTGGAGCTTATTATCTGATCTGAATTAATGGTAATACCCTTATATCTGAGTGTGAGTGTAAACCACATATGACTTCCTATAGAACTAGCATGCAGATTGTTGCAGATTTGCTTACTGCCACTCAACAGTCTGGTCAAGAAGGCATCAAAACAACATCTCTTCTAACTAAGGCAAATTTATCACATTCAAGATTATCTAAATTTTTAGAGAATTTGACGGGTGCGGGTTTAATCAATCGAATTGAATTTGATGGAAAGAACACTTTTGTAATTACTCCCAAAGGTAGGCAGTATTTAGATTCATACATGAATTTTTCAAGTATCGCCGAATCATTTGGTTTAGAGCTTTAAAATCTATTTTCTAGATCTTCTTTTAGCATTAGCCTTTTGACGGTCTTTTCTATCTTTGAAAGAACCGTAAACTAGAATAATAATAATTCCACCTATAGCAGCATAAAATAATGGGATAAGAGGTGGATCTCTGAATTGCCCTGTAGAAGGTTCAACAAACGCTATAGGAATAGTTACAACCATAAAGATCAAGATCACTAAAAGATATTTATCCACAAATGGATTAATTTACAAAACCATATATCTTTTTGATAGCATATTATTGTGATAAAAGATCATGGTAAAGATACTTGAGATTGCAGGATTAGTTCTTGTTGTAATAATGTCATTAGGTTTTGTAGGTTTGTTTGAGTCATATGGAATAAGAAATGGCACATCGGAACTATTTTGGGGATGTGCAGGAGGAGTGCTTTTGATAATCATATACAGAAAAATGAAAAGGAGTCAAGAAGAATAGAATTGTTTCAGAATATGTTATGAAACGATCAGTTATTGATCAATCGACAGATCTATAAGGGACAGCCTTACGCAAAGAGTTAGAGAAGATATGACAGAACAAATAAAGCAATGGTGGGAAGGTTTAGGAAAAGAGTTAGAGACAGATATTGAGACCTTTGATGAGTCAATCTCTTAGTGATTTTAGATATTTTAAAAAATTAACAAAACAGAGCCTCGGGCGGGATCTGAACCCGCGGCCTAACGCTTACGAGGCGTTCGCTCTACCAGGCTGAGCTACCAAGGCACGTTTGGATAAACCCATCAGAGTTAATAAAAAGCCTTTCCGAGTTGGATTAATTGAAAAAAACAATCTCTGGAATAAGAGGGGTATACGGAAAGGATCTTAATCTAAGTGATATTTTAGAATTTTGTGGCAATTTTTCATCATTAATCAAATCAAAAAAATGCGTTGTTGGTAGAGACACCAGACCATCAGGTTCAATAATAAAAGAAACAGCTAGTGCTGCATTAATGGGAAAGGGGATCAATGTTTTCAATTTAGAAATAGCGCCAACCCCTGTGGTTTTTAGAGAAGCAAGGAAATATGGTGCAGGGTTAGTAATTTCATCGTCCCATAATCCAATTGAATGGAATGGGATGAAATTCATTATTGATGGTAGAGGAATCAATGAACAGGAACTTCCACAAATCATCAAGCATAAAAAAATTCCAGAATCAAAGATAGGCACTGAAGAGGATATTACATCTACGTATACGGAAGATGCAAAAAAAATCATAGGAAGCATAGAAAATAATCCAAAGATAGTTGTAGATATAGGCGGAGGGGCTGCTAGGTCATATGCGCCAGAACTGTTGAGGGCGATTGGATGTGACATTAGTATTCTAAATGAAGATCTTTTAGGGTGCTCTAGAGGTCCAGATCCCACATCTGATGAACTATTAGAATTAACTACAATATCAAACAAAAAAGAAATAGGATTCGCATTTGATTTAGACGGGGATCGTTTAGTTGTAGTTAGAAAAGGAAAAAAACAAACTCCAGATGTAACATTGGGATTAGGAATAGCAAAATCGCTAGGATTAGGATACAAAGATTTTGTCCTGAGTACAGATACAAGTATCTCAGTTGAAAAATTCATCAAAGAGAAAGGTGGAACGGTACAGAGATCCAAAGTGGGAGAAGCAAACGTGATTGATCTAATGTTAAAAAATGATGCTCAAGCTGGAGGTGAAGGAAGCAGTGGGGGATTTATTTTACCAGAATTCAATTATTGTAGGGACGGAATTCTAACAAGCGGGCTAATTGCATCAATGTTGGAAACATCAGAATTCAATGAGATTTTAAATTACATGGAGAGTTATTCCCAAATCAGGGAGAAAATAAAAGTTGATTCAAATTTTCATGATAAAGTAATTGAAGAATTGACATCCAAAATATCAAAAGAATATTCAGGAGTAAACACAATAGATGGAATCAAAGGAATTATAGACGAAGACAGTTGGATCCTGATCAGGAAATCGAACACAGAAGACATAATCAGAGTTTCAGCAGAATCTAATAATGAGGTAAAATGTAAAAAAATTGTAAAGGATGCATTAAAGTTGGTGAATCAGAGTTATGACAAAGTTAGATGAATCATCAATAATCAAAATTTTTCAGAATAAATTAGGAGTCAAAAAGTTCGTAACTGAAGATGTTGAAACATGGAAATTTGGGAAAAAGAAAATTGCAGTGAAGACAGATACGCTAGTTGAAAGTACAGACATTCCATCCAAAATGAAATTATCTGACGCTGCAAGAAAAAGTATTGTTGCATGTGTGAGTGATTTTGCTGCAAAAGGTGTAAGACCTCAATTCGGCATAATTTCAGTAAACCTACCAAAGACAATCTCACGCTCAAAAATTAATGAAATTGCAATAGGTTTTAGAAAAGCATCTGATGAATATGGCATCTCCATTCTCGGAGGTGATACAAATGAAGGAAAAGAGATTGTTTTCAATGTATGTATTTTTGGAGAGACAGAAGGAATAGTAGAAAGGAAGGGATCTAAAGAGAATGATTTGATATTTGTTACTGGACCGTTTGGATACACATCTGCTGGATTAGACATGCTTCTAAATAAGAAAAAGGGAAACAATATTTTTGTAAAAAAAGCAATTAGATCAATAGTACAACCAAGGCCTCAGCTAGAATTTGGGTTAAAAAACAAAAACTATTTTTCATCATCAATGGATTCTAGTGATGGTCTATCTACCACATTAAATGAAATGTCAAAACAAAGTAAAAAGAGATTCATCATTAACAATCTTCCACATATGATGGATTTAGAGAAGTACGCTAGATCTCAGAAACTTGATTTAAATGATTTAATTTTTCATGGAGGAGAAGAGTATGAATTTGTATTTACAGTGCCTCCAAAATACAGAAAAATAATTCAGAGAAATGCTAAAACGCACAAGATCCCCATTATAGAGATTGGACATGTCACCCCTGGAAACGGCGTTTATGTAAAAGACAATAATGATTTTTTTCGTTTGAAAGATTTAGGATGGAGGCACTTTAGATAGCTATTCACCGTAGGAGGAGTTTCTTTCCACATTATTTATGATGTCAAATATGGAATCAGCAGGCAAGACAGAAACGCATTCTTTTATCCATAAATTATCTAAATACGTCAAATGCTGAAGATCATCGGCAGGCAATTCATCTGGATTTGAATTAGGGTAGATTTTATGGATTTTGTAACCTTCATTGGCAATTTGTTGGCATTTTTTTTCTTGGGGTGATAAAACAGAATCAGTGATTGGTGTCAGAAAGTGGAGTATAGCAGAAGATAATAAAAGAATTGCAATCCCAACTCCAGATGCTAATAAAAAAATCGAAGTCATTAAGATCAACCAGATCATCACAGTATATGAAGAATCATGAATTTCAAGCCAAGTAACCAAGCAAGATAAAGTCAAAAAATCAATGTTTTTTAAACCCTTTAAGGTGTGAATAGACGTTGTCAGAAATTGAGGCTGAGATAGAGGAAATCGAAGAAACTGAATCAACAATAGGCGAAGTTGAATCAGAAGAATTTGAAGAAACACAATCTCAACCAGCGGTAAAGAAGGATGGCCCTGAGAAATGGGGAATTGTTCACATTTACAGCAGTTATAATAATACAATTATTCACATGACTGACCTGACAGGTGGGGAAACAGTATCCATTAGTTCTGGTGGTGTACATGTTAATGCTGACAGATATGAATCATCCCCATTTGCCGCAATGAAAGCTGCAAATGCGGTAGTAGAGGTTGGAAGAACTAAAGGATTTACAGGATTTCACATCAGGGTACGCGCAGTAGGAGGAGTTGGTTCTAGGGTACCAGGTCCAGGAGCACAAGCTGCAATCAGGGCTTTAGCAAGAGGAGGATTCAAGATTGGAAGAATTGATGACGTAACACCAATTCCTCATGACACGACTAGAAAGAAAGGTGGAAAGAGAGGAAGAAGAGTTTAATCAGAGATTCTTATTTTCACGTCACAGCCTTTAGAAATAAAAAAATCACTTATGAAATTTGCAAATTTTTCTGCGTAGGCGCTTGAAGGGTATCTTTGTATCATATCATGAAATTTTTCTTCAATACCATTTTGTAAATTTGGTTTAAAGACTAATTTAAAAAATGTCCACCCAAACTTTGATGAAGGTTCACTGAGTGTGTATCCGTTATACCCATCAACTAGGCTTTCCATATGCGAGAGAGATTTTTTAATTACAAGTAAATCATTGCCGTAGTTTTTTGTTCCAACTTCTAGAACAATATTCATTGTTAATCACCATCATAAGATGGATGATTACTAAGTTTATCACTTAAAGACACAAATTTCCCATCTTGTTCAATATTGATTTTGGTTTCCATTCTAACATGTACGCCAACTGATCTAAATAATGCCAATAGTTTTCCTCCATCAATAGTTTCATGGATTTCACCAGTTTTAATTAACTCTGATAGTTTTTCAACAATAATTTTACTTTCGTTTGGAAATTGAGATTCAGCATTTTCTAACACTTCTAACCCTCTAAATCCAAGTATTTTGATCAACGAGTCACGTGGGTTTGGATGAATTATTTTTTCTGGAGATTTAGGGGTTTGAATTTCTTGTCTAGAAGAGATATTTTTTTGCATTTCAGCTAGTCGTTTTGCCTTTAATCTTTCAAGTTCAGAATCTTCTTCGTTCAACCTTTAATCACACCAATAGGCAATAACTTTGCAACTTTTGTGGCAATTCCCAGATTATGAGAGACATTAACTACAGCATCAACATCTTTGTATGCATTAGGAGTTTCTTCTACAACTCCATCTCGAGTTAATGCTTTGATAAATATACCCTTATCATTCAAGGACTTTTTTACATCACCTTCAGTGTAATCTCTTCTGGCCTTGGATCTAGACATTGTTCTTCCCGCCCCATGTGCAGTTGAACCAAAACTCAGACTCATAGAATTTGATTTTCCAAGTAAAATCCAGCTTGCAGTACCCATTGATCCCGGAACCAAAACAGGTTGTCCCAAATCACGGTATTTTAATGGAATTTCATCGCGATTTGCTGGAAATGCTCGTGTAGCACCTTTTCTGTGAACTACAAGTTTACGTTCTTTGCCATCAACTTTATGTTTTTCTACTTTTGCGATATTATGTGCAACATCATAAACTAATTTCATATCAAGATCAGATTCAGATTGATTAAACACACGTTCAAAAGAATTTCTTGTCCAATGAGTTATCATTTGTCTATTGCTCCACGCAAAATTTAACGCTGCAAACATTGATTTTCTGTAGGATTCACCCTCATCGGAATTATTAGGAACGCATGCAAGTTCTCTATCAGGTAAATGGATGCCATATTTTGCCATTGCCTGTTCAGAAACTCTAAGGTAATCACTACATACTTGATGACCGAAACCTCTAGAACCACAGTGAATCAAAACTGTAATAGTACCCTCTTTAATTCCCATTCTATTTGCTGCTTCTTCATCATGAATTTCTGCAACCTTTTGTACTTCAAGAAAATGATTTCCAGAACCTAAACTTCCTAGTTGAGGCGCACCTCTTTTTCTTGCTTTATCAGAAACTTTATTCGGATCAGCATTTTGAATTTGGCCATTCTCTTCACAGGTATCAGAATCATGTGATGATCCATAACCATTATCAATTGCCCAATTAACTCCTTTTACTAAAACTTCATCAAGTTCTGAATTAGTTAGTTTGACTGCACCCCTAGATCCAATACCTGATGGAATAGAATTGAAAAGATCAGTGACAAGATCCTTTAATTTTGAACGAACTGTTTGTTCACTTAAATTTGAACGAAGCAATCTTACTCCACAATTAATATCATATCCAACTCCACCTGGACTAATCATTCCTTCTTCAGCATCCATAGCTGCAACGCCTCCAACAGGAAAGCCATAACCTTCATGACCATCAGGCAGTACAACACTGTGACCCACAATCCCAGGAATTGAAGCAACGTTTTGTGCCTGCTTTATTGTTCTATCAGACAACATTTTTTGCAAGAGAGGTTCATCTGCATATATTCTCACAGGCACTTTCATTCCAAGATTTGAATCAGCGTCAATTTGGTATTGATTTTCTCCAATTTTTTTTGGAATAATAACAGACATTAGTATTGGTAAAATTTTCATTCAATCCAATTTAAATCATCAGGAGATTTTTAAAAATAATTTTAAAACAAAAGCAACTACAAAATATGTTAGATCAGGCAACGATCACACAAAAAGCCAACCAGATACTTACAGAACTAAGGACAAATCCAGATTTGGCAATTAATGAAAAAACTTCAAAAAGATTTGGAAATTATTGAAAGCGAAATGTCTTCAAGTCAAAATTATTCCTGAAAATAAAAAAAATCATATTTCTTGTGGAGCGTTCTTACTAGTTGACGGCATTTTAGCCAGAATTGTTTATATTCATGATCTGTCATGGATCTTCCAAATTCAGAATAGAACCATTTAACAAATGCCTCCTCTAGTTTTCCAAAAACAAATCCAAGATGAAAGTCTTCAGAGATTTTCACGTCAAATTCTTTTCTCGGTTGTAAGTCATTCCATCTATCAGACAGGCCATCAAAAGATTCTTGCGTTTTTTCAAGTAATTTTTCTAAGTAATTCAGAGAGGTTTGATCTAACTCCACCATCATCACTTTACAATTAGTACAGGTTTTTTGGATTTATGAAGCACGTAGTTTGATGTGCTGCCAAGAAAAATTTCTTTTGCAGCACTCATTCCTCTCGAACCAATTACAATAAGATCAAAATTTTGTTTTTCAGCAATTTCAACTATTCGTTTTCCATCGTCACCATAAGATACTCTGTCAAAGAATAAGATGCCTTTTTTAGCAGCTTTTAGCTTTGCTTTTTTCATTATTTTTTGAGCATATTTTAATAAAATTTTTTCTAAAGGGGTTATTGGATCATCAGTTCTAGGTTTAACAATTCCTGCTACATAAAGACCAGTAAGAGTAGCATGAGATTCTCTTGCCATATGAATGGCAACATCAAGCCCTCGAAATGAATTTGATGAGCCATCTAAAGGAACAAGGATTTTATTAATTTTAAAAACCATAAAAAAAAATAAATAATTTTTCATTTAAAGTACATTCAGATTATCTCATATGATTTTCAGCTTTGAGATTATAAAAGACTCAAATATAGAATAAGACAAAGAGAGATTGTAAGATGACGGCCGCAAAAACAATGACAATAGCAGATGTAATGACTAAATCAGTTATTTCCATAGATGCAGTAATGACAATCAATGAGGCTGCAAAGATGATGGAAGATGCAAAAGTTGGAGCAATAATCGTTATGGAAAATAACAAACCTGTAGGAATTGTCACAGACAGAGATTTTGCTGTAAAAGTTGCTGCTCATGCATATCAAATTAGTGCACCTGTAAAACAGATAATGTCATTTCCATTGGTTTCAATAAATTCAGATGAGACGGTAAGAGCTGCAGGAGATTTGATGCATGATAGAAAAGTGAGGAAATTAGCCGTAATTGACAATGGAAATGTTGTAGGCATGATCACAGCAACAGATATTGTTAATTTATTGGCTGTATCCGTAGAAGAAGACATGAGAGACATGTATTTTCACTCGGTAGCAAAAATTTACACAAATTACAGTCCATACAATTAGAAATCATGGCAATACCAATTATAATTCTAGTAACAATACCAATTTTTCTTGGAATTGTATATGTATCGCCATTTGATCAGCATGTAGAGGAAGAACCAAGGGAAATTCCAGAACCTGATGTGAGCATTTTATACTACATACTAATTGGGTTTTGGACATTGTATTTGATTAAAATTCTTCTTCGAATGAAAAAAGGGACTTTTAAGGTAGCATCGAGGCACTAGATGAACACAGCACCATATTGGAGAAAGAACGTGTGTTCAGATTGTAGACGAATGCGATGCCAAAAAGGTTGTCTTTGTGATTGTCATCAGTTAAGAGACAGGATAGATTAAATCTTTGAAGTCATAATCTTCAGTTTCATAAGTAGATTTATTTTTGATATAAAATGACTAAAAACATTGGCAATTTTACCTATCGATAGTGGTCGTTATGGCACAAAAGAGATGATGGACATTTTTAGTGAACAAAAGAAAGTAAACTATCAGTTAGAGATTGAAGGAGCCGCTGCTATTTCTCAGAGTGAGATAGGAATGATCTCAAAAAGTGTGGGTAAAGAAATTCACAAAGCTGCAATGTCTGGAAAAATTACTGTAAAAAGAATCAAACAGTTGGAGGCAAAAAGTGATCACGATACTGCAGCTTTAGTTGAATCGCTTAGTGAAAAATGTAGTAAAAATGCAAGACCGTGGATTCACTACGGTCTTACAAGTAATGATTTAGTCGATACTAGCAACTCAATGCAGATGAGAGACGCATTACAAATTATTGAACCTAAAGTTGCAAAGATGGCATCAATTCTTTCAAAAAAAGCAGTCAAACATGCAAAGATTCCAGCAGTTGGCAGAACACATGGTCAACATGCAAGCATTATTTCATTCGGATTAAAATTTGCAAATTGGGCAGCAGAGATGGCAAAACATGTGGAACGAATTCAAGAAATCAAGAAAAGAGTTTTGATTTGCAAGACATTGGGTGTTGTAGGAACAGGCTCACTAATGGGTACAAAATCACTTGAAGTGCAAAGAAGAACAGCAAAGCGGTTAAAATTATTTCCAGCAGAAGTCACAACACAAGTTGTTCCTAGAGAAAGATATGCTGAATATGTATTTGAGTTGGCATTAATTGGTACCACATTGGAAAAAATTGCAATAGAGATTAGAAATTTACAGAGAACTGAGATTGGTGAGATTGCAGAACAATTCAAGAAAGGTCAAATGGGAAGTAGTGCTGTTCCTGTAAAAAGAAATCCAATAAAGAGTGAACGAGTGTCATCATTATCCAAATTAGTAAGAAGTCAAGTTGCTGTTGCATTTGAAAATATTCCATTATGGCATGAGCGAGATCTTTCAAATTCAGCCAATGAACGATTTGTAATCCCGACTGTATCAATCCTAGTTGATGAAATGCTTGAAACCATGACCAGAATTATTTCAAACTTGATGGTAAATGAGAAAAGAATCGTAGATAATCTATACATTACAAAAGGCCAAATTTTTGCAGAATTTGTTCTAGAAGCACTAATCAAAAAAGGCATTCCAAGATTTGATGCATATAGAGATGTTCAAAGAATTGCATTTGAGGCAAACGATAAAGGAATGTTCTACAAGGATGCAATCAAAAAAGACAAAGCATTTTCCTCAAAGCTAACAGATAAAGAAATTGATGCTATATTTTTACCAGAAAAACACCTAGGTGCATCACCTACAATCATTAGCAATGTAGAAAAATCAGTTAACAATACAGTTAAGAAATTTATCTAGTTTTTAGTAAAGCCTTGTGAATTCTAGAGCCATACTGTAATGCCTTTTTTCGTTTTGTACAAGAGAGTTCTGGAACATTAACTTCGTGAGCTAATTTTCGTATAATGTGCTTACGATATAGATCGTCAGAGTCATGAATTTTTTTAGATAAAGGGACAGTTTTTGCATATTCAATAAATTTTTGAGAGAGTAGCGGTTGGAGTATCTTCACTCCAAATTCAGAGGCAATCAGATTAACAGCCTTCATCATTTTCAATTCATTATCTAATTTAACAAGCATTACTTCGTTAATTTTTGATTCACCTTCGGAAAATGCTTCTCTATACGCATTGTATCCACAAAATAATTCATCTACTCCATTTGCAGTAATTACGGTATCAAGTTCCAAAGAGTTTGCTAGTTTGGAGACATAATGGAAGGCAATACAGTTTTCATTCCAAGATAAGTTATCAGTTTTTATTTTTTGGTGAATTTTAGCAGATATTTCAGGAAATGTATCAGAGTCAATTTCTAGAATACGATGAGGGTATTTCAGAAATGCATTAACTTGTTTTGCAAATAAAATATCATGAGATTCTGGAAAACCAATTGTGAGTAATGTGATATCATAATCCATGTCAGAGCATATTTTAGAGACTAATGTACTATCAACGCCACCAGAAAAAGCAATTCCAATTTTTTTTACTTTAACAGTTTCAGAAATAGAATTTTTGATCTGCTCAAGTAATTTTTTGTTCATTTCATTCATTTTGACTTATACTACATATCCCATAAAGGGTAATGAATCAATCTTTTAATTTAACATTAAATCTAAAACAGCATGATACGATTATCTCAACAAGATATTGCAGATGAATTAAAGAATCTTCCAGGATGGAGCGTCGTTAATGAAAAATTACACAAAGAGTTTCAATTCGATAGTTTCAATCAGGCATTTGGTTTTATGACCAGAGCAGCTATGGAGATTGAAAAAATGAATCATCATCCAGAGTGGTTTAACGTATACAGTAGAATCACAGTTGAATTGACAACTCATGATGCTGGAGGCATTACAAAAAATGATGTAAATCTAGCCAAAATACTAAATTCCTTAGCATAGTTACAAAGGACCAATTTTAGGCACAAACATTACGGAATTTATATTATATCCAAAATTAGATGACTTCATATGGCTTCAACTCCAACAATAATGGATTCAGATTTCAGATATATCGATAAAAAGGGAAATTTGCTTAGAACAAGGACAGAGTTAACTATTGCGCAGATGCTCACCTTTCTTGAAGAAGATTATGAATACAATCACAAACTTGTCTTAAAAAATGGAAAAGAGATCACGGTAGATTTTAAGACAGAAAAGGGATTAATCGAGGTAATTGGCAATGATGAAGATATTGAAAAATACAAACAGATCAAAGAAGACTTTCCAGAAGACAAGGTAATGGCAATCGGTCATGCAAAATATGTTGCACAAATTAAAGAATTACAAGATATTGTATTTTATGAAAAATCACCCCAAACAGGCGCTATATTTTTAGAAGATGCATCATTCTCATTTGATTATGCACACATACTTCCATTAGTTGAAAAATGCTCTATTCTGCACGGGCATACATCTTCTGTAATGGTAGAGCTTGTAGGACAGATGAAAGACAATCTACTGTTAGATTTTGGTGTAGCAAAAAAAATCATCAAAGAAGTTGTAAATATATTTGATCATAAATTTTTCATCAATAGAAAATACTTGAGAAAAGAAGACGATTCACATTATCACATTCAGTTTGAAGGTCCTAAAGGGATGTTTGACTTACAAGTTCCAAAAAATACCACATATTTGTTAGAAGGAGAAGCTACTGTAGAAAATCTTTCAAGTGAAATTATCAAATTGCTAGCACCTAAAATGCCATCAAATGTAGAAGCACTTGGAGTTTACATCTATGAAGGTTACAATAAAGGATCTCATATCATTTCAAATATTTCAAGATAGGTAAAAAATGGAACCTAAAATATCAGAAAAAGCATGGGATCCAGAATTAGAAAAAAATATTCTAAAACAATGGGAAGAAGAGAAAATTTATGAGTTCAAACCTGAAAATGAGAATTTCACCATAGATACTCCTCCTCCATATCCTTCAGGCAGACCATGGCACATCGGAGCTGCTGCACATTATTCACAGATCGATATGATTGCACGTACTGCAAGAATGGCTGGAAAAAATGTCTATTTCCCAATAGGAATCGACAGAAATGGACTACCAGTGGAGTTGTACACAGAGAAAAAACACAACATACGAATGAGAGAAACAGACAGAAATGAATTTCTAAATCTATGTAGAGATGCACTTGATGATTTAGAAGCAGAGATGATTCTCATTATGAAAAATTTGGGAATAAGTGGTGATTTTGCAAATTACTATAGAACAGATTCAGAAGAATATAGAACTCTTACTCAATCAACATTCATTGAGTTATGGAAGAAAGGTCAGGTGTATCTTGCAAATAGACCAAATAACTACGATTGGGTATCAGGAACTACTATTGCAGATGCAGAGATAACATACGAAGATTTATCCACCAAACTGGTATACATGAAATTCAAAATAAAAGATACGGATAAGGAAATAATAATTGCAAGTACAAGACCGGAATTAATTTGTGCATGTAGAACGATTATTGTAAATCCTGAAGATGAAAGATATTCAAAATATGTTGGAAAGAAAGTGATAGTTCCAATTACCAATGCAGAAGTTGAATTAAGAACACATCATTCAGCACAGAAAGAATTTGGTTCTGGCGCTGTAATGGTATGTAGTTATGGTGATCAAAACGATGTAGCATTATTTAGAGAATTAGAATTAGAGGAGATTGTTGCAATAGGACTAGATGGAAAGATGACAGATGCAGCTGGAGAATATGCAGGATTAAAACCAAAACAGGCAAGAACAAAAATCATAGAAGATTTGGAAGATAATGGATTTGTAGAAAAAATTGAAAATATTGTTCACAGAACGCCTGTTTCAGAGAGGAGTAAAACCCCAATTGAAATTATTCCAATGGAGGAATATTATCTCAAACAAAAAGATTCAGTTGAAAAAATGAAAAAGTTGGGACAAGAAATAGAATTTCATCCAACAATGCATAAACAGATTCTAATGAATTGGTTGGAATCTATCAACATTGATTGGCCAATATCAAGAAGAAGGTATTATGGCACTGAAATTCCAATTTGGTACTGTAAAAAATGCTCAGAACCACATGTTCCTGAGCCTGGAAAGTACTACAAACCTTGGAATGAAAAATGTCCAATCAATAATTGTACAAAATGTGAATCTACAGAATTTGTAGGGGAGGAGCGAACCTTTGATACATGGATGGATTCAAGTGTATCTCCACTTTTCATTGGTAAATTTAACAGAGATGATGAGTTTTTCAAAAAAGTTTATCCTGCTTCAATTAGACCTCAAGCAAAAGATATTGTCAGAACATGGTTGTATTACACTCTTCTAAGATGTGAGCAACTTACAGGAAAGAAACCATGGTCTGAAGCATGGGTAATGGGATATGGTCTTGATGAAAAAGGAATGAAAATGAGTAAGAGTAAAGGAAATGCAATAGATCCCTTACCAGTCATAGAAAAATTAGGTGCAGACACTTTTAGATTTTGGAGTGCAAGTGAAATTAATCATGGATATGATTTTAGATGTAACGAGCAAAAAATTGAGTCAACTAAAAAATTCCTCAGTAAATTATGGAATGTATCAAGATTCTTGTCAAGTTTTCCAGTAATTGAGTCTAGAACACTTAGTCCATCTGATAAATGGATTCTATCAGAACTAGATAACCTAGTGAAAGAATGCAAACGAGGGTATGATGAATACAACTTTTTTATTCCTGCAATTGCCATTAGAGAGTTCACATGGAATTTATTTGCAGCACATTATATTGAAATGGTTAAAGCAAGAGCATATGGAATTGATTTCTCAGATGAAGAAAGAGACGGAGCAATATTCACATTACATAAAACACTCTCAACAATTTTGAAATTATTAGCACCGATTACTCCATTTATCACTGAACATCTTTGGAAAATTTTGTATTCAAAAGAAAGTATCCATAAACAAAAACAAATAGAATCTGAAAATTTAGAAGACCAAAGTAACATCACCAAGGAAATAACGGAATTTAATTCTAAAGTATGGAATGAAAAAAAGGCTCAAAGTTTGTCATTGAAAGATTCAATCAAAGTTAAAATTCCTGAAATACTAAAACCATTCAAAAATGACTTGAAGTCCATGCATAATTTACTTGATTGAGCCCAATCATACCTCTAAAA
The DNA here is from genome assembly GCA_020431995.1 of Candidatus Nitrosopumilus sp. Lineage (GTDB taxonomy): Archaea > Thermoproteota > Nitrososphaeria > Nitrososphaerales > Nitrosopumilaceae > Nitrosopumilus. Next base: position 244 of record JAGQHE010000031.1, on the reverse strand, counting down.
TTCCATTATTGATTAGATATTGAATTCCTTGCACAAATGCCATATCATCAATTTGTCCCTCAGCCCACCATCCAGCATTATTTTTGATCCAAGATGGGATATCTTTTCCAGATGAGGTTCCAGATTCAGTTGAAGGGATATTCATAATTCCATTATTGATTAGATATTGAATTCCTTGCACAAATGCCATATCATCAATTTGTCCCTCAGCCCACCATCCAGCATTATTTTTGATCCAAGATGG
>JAGQHE010000030.1 GCA_020431995.1 Candidatus Nitrosopumilus sp. | reverse complement strand
CTCCGGAACCAGCTCCGGAACCAGCATTGACTGCCTCTGAAACTACTATTGATAGCGCTTCCAAACCTCGTGACAAAAATTATTTTTCAGACTCCCCACATTCTACAGAAGAACGTGATGTGATTTTTGTAGGTACTAAACCAATAATGACTTATGTCTCTGCAACTCTGACCCAACTTTCGACAAGACCTACAGTTACAATCAAAGCCCGTGGAAAAAGAATAACACAAGCTGTTGATGTTTCTCAAATGATAGTTAAACGAATGAAATCTGTAGGATACTTTGTTAGTGACGTGAGAATTTCATCTGACTCTTTAACTTCCCAAGATGGAAAACAACGCAGTGTCTCAACAATGGAAATTGATATTTCGAAAAATTAATTTAAGGAAATTAATCGTCATTGCATTTGGAATTTTAATTGTTATGTTGTTGATTAATTTTGGTGATTATCCGTGCTCTCCTTACCGCATGTTGTTAACTAATGAGGTTTTTCATTATGGGGGATCTCTTGATCCTGAATCTTGTGAATACCTTGTTGAAAAAATCAACTCCTATAATGAAATATGTGAATCAAAAATTGAAATTTTGGATTGCGGTTAGAGTGCAATGTTTGTTAACATTATTCCAAAACAAATTGGCATATCGTGACCCAGAACTACTCAATTAGAACTTCCGTTTAATAAAATCCTAAAACTTTTGAATGTACAAAAATAACTCAATTTCTAATTCTACAAAAACCATTCACATATGCACATAAACACAACCCACATGACTGTAAATTCCAATACTGCATCCAATTCAAAATTAACTTGGATCCTGCTGCTGATGCTCGTTTTATAAATAATGAATTGAGCAGGTTTGATAGTTCCTCTTACCAATGATCCTTGATTTGTATTGTTCTTCGTTCTTTCCATCATTATTTTTGATTGCAATGATCCAAAAAATATGTTTACGTCCAAAATGAGTATTGCTGTTATGAATTCTGATAGTGTTGATAAAGACCGCCCAATTAAGTAACGCTCTAGGGCCTCTATCATGTATGTCCAGATGCAATTCGGCCTCCACTCGACGCACTCGTGAGATGCCACAAAAACTGGTCATGGTATCATTTTCTAATGCTAAAATGGCAAGATTAGAACTGCAAATTCATTATTCTGACTATTGCTTATGTCTGATCAACAGTGAAATGACGATATTGATTGATTTTTCATTGATACATTGTATCTTTGAGACGCCTCGATTCTGCCTGGGCTTCTTTTATCAATACCTCTGCTTTCTCTGCTTCTTTTTGTAATGATGAAACATCGCATGATGCGCCTGGAATTAATTTGGACATTGACATACAAAGATCTGCACTTGATTTAAAATCCGGTCCTATCCCTTCTGAGTGAAAAATAATCACAATCACATCCTGATTTGAAACCCTGCCTTCGTTTAACAGCATTCCGGGAATTCCTGGAACAGTGCCGTTCTTTAATACCTTCAAACCTGCTTCTTTGATTTTTGTTCTGGCTGCATCGGTGCTTCCTATCCCTATCGTCTCCACTTTCCCATTTGTTGATTTTGCTGCAACACTGCTAACAATCAACCCAATCTTGTGTTTTTTTGCCCAGTTTAACATTGTCTTGGCAGTAATTCTTTGTAATGGCTGATCAATTGTGAGGTATGATAAAAATACCGCCACTTTCAATTCCTTGTTCACAAAAACTCTGGTTGGGAAATTTGGCTTTTCATCTTTTACTATGCTGATTGGTGGAAAGCCCTCTGAATCTATTATTCCTGCTAATTCAAATTGTGATGTGTGTATCATTGATTCTGTTGCTATTGCACTGCTAAACCCCATAGATGGAAAACCATCTATAAGATATCCGCCTTCTAGATCTATCTTTGTTAATTCTCTGACTCTGATTTTTGGAAACAATGATTGTTTTTCGGTACTGATCAAATAATAGCTTTTATCTGTTCATCACTATTTTTCCAATTTCGAAACAAGTGCTGCATAGATGAATGGCAAAATTGTTGTTACTTCTGCGTGTAGTGTTGCTTGTTTAGCTTTCTGTGTTACTTTGCCCCATGAAATTGCTTCTCTGACTAGCGCTCCGCTAAGACTTCCGTCAAACTCTTGCGCAGTCGTAATATAAAACGCATAATCCAACCCTTCTCTGTACTGATTCCACCACAAAGTATGGTGTTTTGAAATTCCACCGCCAATCATAAACGCTCCAGATTTCTCAGCCTTGAAAATTAATCCAGATAATAAGTTGGCATCGCCTGTAATGTTGAGCTTAAAATCATCGTGCTTTTGTGTGAATAGCCAAATCTGACTGCCTACTGCACCATCCATAATCCCTGGTACTACTACATTGACATCATTTTTGTGTGCCCAGTAAAGAAACGAATCTTCTCCTAGGTGCTTTCCGATCATTTTGGATATCTCCGCGGTAGTCATTTCCCTTGTTCCGTTTCTATATTCTTCTTCTAATATCTCCTGCATCTTTTCTTCAATAAGTGGTCCATAACTGTCCATTGGGACAAGCACATTTCCTAACCTGTGGATGTTTTGATCTGCCAATTCGGCATCGTCCATTGTAAACGAACCTTCTTTGTAATGTGAAAAATGCCTTGCAATGTCATGATCTAATGCACCACATGTTGTAATGACTACATCAAACCATTTGTCTTTGATCATGTTTTTTATCACTCCTCTTAACCCTGTAGAAACGACAGCTCCTACAAACGAAAAAAATCTCAAACATTGTTTATCCGCAATCATCTCTGATAGGATATCCAAACCATTCGATAGGTTTACTGATTCGAATCCTCCGGACTGGGACAACTCATGAAAAATTTTTTCTATAGTTGTGCTTGAATCAATCTGTATGTCCTTCACCGGACGTCCATGCCCTATCATGATTTTATTCGTCGATGTCAAGTATAAAATTCTGCCTTGAATCAATTTCTTTAATTGTTTAAGAAAACTTTAAACCCGCCTAATAACACCGTTTTTTGGTTGACAGGTAGAATTAAAGTAGCATTGGTGGGCATAGGAAATTGTTTTTCTGGATTAATCCAGGGAATTGAATATTATAGAAAAAACCCCTCTCAAGAAGTTACTGGAATCATTCATGATAAATTAGCTGGATACGGAATTCATGACATCGACTTTGTATGCGGATTTGATGTTGGTGAAAATAAGGTTGGAAAGCTACTTCATGAAGCAATTTATGAATTTCCAAATATGGTTAACTGGATTCCAAAAGATGAATTGCCAAAAACATCTGCAAAAGTCTATGAAAGCCCAATATTGGACGGGGTTGGACTGTGGGTTGAAAACAGAATTAAACCTATCACGAGTACAAAAAACCCTGAGCAGATAGCTGATGATGTTAAAAAAATACTCAAAGACACTGGAGCTGAAATAATTGTATCTTATCTGCCTGTAGGTTCTGACAGAGTCACTGAATTTTGGGCTCAAATTTGCCTCGACACTAATATTGCCTTTGTTAATTGCATTCCGTCCTTTATTGCGTCTGATGAAAAATGGGCAAAAAAGTTTGAAGAAAAGAACATCCCATGTATTGGTGATGACATCAAAGGACAAGTTGGTGCGACCATTGTTCATAGGACTTTAGCTAAACTGTGCAGTGACAGAGGGACAAAAATTGAAAAAACATACCAAATCAATGTTGGTGGCAATACTGATTTTCTTAACATGAAAGAACAAGATAGACTTGTATCGAAGAAAATTTCAAAAACTGAAAGCGTTCAAAGCCAACTTAAGGAAAGACTAGACGATGATCAAATCTATGTGGGTCCATCTGACTTTATCCCGTTCTTGGGCAATACTAAACTCATGTTTATGAGAATTGAAGGTCGCCAATGGGCTAACATCCCATATAACATGGAGGTTCGTTTAGAAGTCGATGATAAGGCAAACTCTGCAGGAATTGTAATTGATGCGATCAGATTGGCAAAAATTGCCCTTGATCGAGGACTAGGAGGGCCCATCAAACCTGCCAGTGCCTATTTGATGAAGCACCCCATTGAACAAATGTCTGACATCGCTGCAAAAACCGCATGTGAAAAGTTTGTTGCCGGTGAATAGTCACTGAAATTCATTTGAATCTGAAAACCTGCTTTTTCTGCTTTGCTCGTATGCCTCAAGCGTGAATTCTCTTGTGATTCCTTGCTCTCCGTTCAGTCTTGTGATATTTGTTGTAACTATGTCGCTCTTTTCAGTTAAATCTACTACCATACTGCTTCCTCCAAATCGCACGTTCTCCACGTTTGCTGCTAGAATTGGTATCCTGTTTTCAAGTGCTCTGGCTTGAACATAAATCTGCCATGGCTTTATCCCTTTTTTCACAATCCTGCTGGGTGAGAACAGCACCTGAGCCCCTTTTTTTGTAAGAGTATTTGCCACCTCAGGAAACACCATGTCGTAGCAAACAATGATTCCAAACCTGCATGCCGTGTTGAATATCCTGGCCTCGTTTCCAGGTTTTACGATGCCTCTTTCATAGCCAAACGGGTGGATTTTCTCTTGTTTTCCTATGAATTCGCCTTCAGGACCTATGATCGGAGAAACAATGGACTTACGCCCATTTCCAGTTTCATAAAACGCCCCTGGTATGATCGTCATCGAATACTCTCTGGCAATTTTTTTAAATTCTGAAAATTCGGCATTGAAATCACTGATATCGTTATTTTTTAGCCATTGCTCTGGCAGGCACACAATTTCGGCATTACTCCTTCCTAGTTTTTTAAGAATCTTTGAAACACGAAAAATACCCTCATCGTTTGTATTGCATGCAGAAGTCTGAATCAATCCTAATCTTACCATGTATATGCGATTACAATTTGGTAATTATAGGTAAGCGCAAGCATATTTTTCCATGATCTTGCTTTCAAGTAAACTCACCACTACTAAAAATATCATAACGTAACAAGAAAAATTACTCAATTATGTCAACTAAACTTGTTAACTATCGATTATCCGACATAACGAGAAATACATGCTATTGGTTCATGTCAAAAAAGTTGAGATCTATGGTTTCAAATCATTTGGGTTTAAGAATACTACTGTGCAGTTTGAACCCGGCCTTGTCTCGATCTCCGGCCCAAACGGTTCTGGAAAAAGCAACATCTTGGATGCAATAATTTTTGCAATGGGTGAAAACAAGCCCAAAGTCATGAGGGTAGATAAACTGCGATCGCTGATTCATGATATTGATGGAAGCCACCGCGGACCAAAAATGGCAAGATCTAGTGTACATTTTGATAATTCTGATAGGAAAATTCCTGTTGATTCTGATGTTGTTGAGATAACCCGAGAAATGGACGAAAGTGGTGAAAACATATACTATCTAAATAAAAAGAAGACCCAGCGGAATCATATTCTTGATCTTCTTGACATGGCAAATGCTGGGCTAGGTCAATTAAATGCAGTGCAGCAAGGGACTGTCACCAGGATTTCTGAGTTTACTTCTGAAGAAAAAAGACACACGATTGAAGACTTGATCGGGCTATCTTACTTTGATGAGAAAAAGACTGAGTCTATAAAACAATTGGATGATGCAGATAGGAGACTGGAGATCGCTCTGGCAAAAATGGGTGAGATCAAGAAAAGAATAGATGAACTTGAAGAAGAACGAAATCAAAAACTGCGTCATGATATTCTGGAACGGGAGTTAAATCGTTACAAGGCAATATCTGCAGCCAATAAAATGAAGGCAATTTCAAGCCAAAAAAAGTCCAAAGAATCCGATTTGCACCATCTAACTGCTGAAATTGTACAATTTGACGGTAAGCGTGATGAATTAAGAGCCAAAATCAACAAGCTTGATGCTGAGAAGACAGAGTTGATGACCAAGGCTAATGATTACAGCCAGGCAAAAGCTTCGCTAGATGTGGAGATTAGCTCTGCAATGGAGCAATATGAGATAGATAACAGTGCAATATCGGCGTCAAAGAAAAGATTGCAACAAATCGATTCTAGACTTCCAGAAATCCGAATTGAGATCGAAGAAATTAATGTTGCAAGAAGCAATATCCACACACAGCTTCAGGAAATCAATGAGTCCATAGATGGAACCAATCTGAAGAAAAACAAAGTCAATGATGATTTGCAAATGATTGATACGCAGCGAAATAAGATTTTGCTTGAACAATCAGAAGCCGCTGCCAAAAAATCTGAAATTGATAACAAAATCAAACTGTTGACCAATCAGCTGAATGATGCAAATCTCAAACTCTCTAAACTTGAACACGAGAGAAAAGAATCTAAAACCAAAATTAACGCAAACTCTACAAAATTATCTGATCTGGAGAGTGATGTTGCCAAATTAACTGGCTATCAGTCCCAATTGGAGTCCATGTTGAAAAATCATGATGACACAATATCTGAATTAAAGTCCAGGATATCTAAACTGAATTCAAGAAAATCCAAAATCATCAATGACATGGATGAGTTGGGGCTGATTCTGGAAAAATCCAGTACGGCCGCAAATCAGTATGAATCAAAAATTAAAACTGTAAAAGGGTTCATGCATGAAGATTACACTGTTGCAAAACTAAAAGAAGATTCAGAAAAGCTGGGAATACTAGGACTTGTCTATGAGATGATTTCATGGGATAAACAATACGAACGTTCAATCTTGGCGGTGAGTTCTGATTGGATTAAGGCAATTGTGGTAAAAGATTTTCCAACATTGCTTGGGATTGCAGAATTTGCAAGAAGTAAAAACCTTCCAAAACTAAAAATCATCCCATTGGACGCTATCCCAAAATTCAATTTGACACTTCCAAAAATACCTGGAATCATGGGTGTGCTTTCTGATTATGTGTCTTGCAATGATGATTACTCTGCGCTCAAAACATTCCTATTTGGGAATATCGTGCTTGCTGACACAAGGAAAACCGCGTACAAAATCTCCCAAATGGGTTACAAAACAGTAACCATAAGCGGTGAGTATTTTGAAGCAAAAGGAGGAACCGTGGTCATTGATATCAATTCAAAAATCTCCAAACTCACGAAACTAATTTCCATGAGCAGTGACATCGATGGCTTATTCCAATCAATCAACTTAATCAAAAAATACATGCAAAAGAAAAAACACTCTCTAAAAAAATTGGACGATTCAATTCAGTCTTACACTGAGCGACTCTCGATTTCTGAAAACTCTTTAACGTCTACGAATGAAAATTACTCTAATCTGAAATCCAGAATCACGTCCGCAATTAGCATGAAGGGGCAGCTTGCAAAACGAATATCCGAACTGACTTCTAGATCTGATGCTATAGAATCCGAAATGAAAACAACCGAATCTTATGTTGAATCTCTGCAGCAACGCATTGCCATAGTTGAGGAAAATTATGCAAGTGGTGAGCAGGATCGTATTGCAAATGAATTGTCTAGAATCAACATGAAAAAATCCGACATTGAGAAAATGTACACGACTATCATGAATGAATATAGGGATAAATCTTCGCAGCAAACCACATTGCAAACTCAAGACAAGCAAGAACAATCTCAACTCAATCGCCTTTCAAACGAAATTGATTCTTTGAACTTGGAACATCAAGAGTTAGAACTTAAAATCCAAGCATTAGAAAAACAAAAGGAATCAAAAAGTGAGTTTCTTATCAATCTAAGGGAAAAAGAACAAGATCTTATCTCGACATCTGGTTCTTCCATTGGCCATCTCAAGGAATTTGATGATCAGCTGAATATCCTCAGAGAGCAAGAATCTGATCTTACAAAGCGAATCAATACTCTGGAGCGACAATCTGATTCGTTAAAACGTGATCTACGTGATTTGGTTGAAAATGAAACTAAACTACAGCAAATCCTCACTGCTTTTGGATTCGATGAAAACATGGAGACTTTTGATGTAGATCCAATCGTTCAAGGCCTTAGTGGTGAGCTATCTTCGCTTAACGCGTTAAACGCAAAAGCTCCTGAAACATACCTTGAAGTGTCCTATGGGTATCGCTCAATGTCTACTAGGAAGAATTCTCTTGAAGAAGAAAGAAACTCCATCGTCAAATTTATTGAGGACATAGAAAGAGACAAGCGTCAAACATTTCTAGATGCCTTTGACAAAGTCGACAAAGAAATACGACTGATCTTTAGCAAAATGACTGGCGGAAACGCATGGCTAGAATTACAAAATGAAGATGACATATTTAATTCCGGAATCTCATATCTCATCCAGTTCCCAAACAAGCCCAAAAGAGAGTCCACTTCCATTAGTGGCGGTGAAAAAACATTGGCCGCAATTGTGTTTGTTCTTGCATTGCAAAAGCTAAAGCCTTCCCCATTCTACCTTTTTGATGAAGTAGATGCACATCTTGATGCTCCTAATTCAGAACGGCTTGCAAACATCTTAGAGGAACGATCCAAAGAAAGCCAATTCATTATGGTGTCCTTGAAAGACTCTGTCGTGCAAAAAGCTAAGCTGATTTACGGTGTTTTTCCAAAAAATGGCGTTTCTAACGTTGTTACGTATAAGGATAAGCGCATGCAATCTGTTAAGACATCCTAGTCTAGTTTCACATGGCATGCAGTAAAGTGCTCGCTGTTTACCATTTCCAAGTCTGGTTCTTTGATGCATTTTTCGATCACATATGGGCACCTTGCTCTAAATCGGCATCCATGGTAAATGCCCTCATCTGTTGGCGTGTTTATTCTGATTTTTCTTTCTCTGTGCAGATTCTCTGGGTCAGGCTCTGAAATCGCATCAATTAATGCCTGCGTATACGGGTGCTTGGGCGTTAATAATACCTGATCAACAGGCCCAATCTCCACAATTTTGCCCATGTATAATATTCCGATTCTCTGACCAAAGTACCTTGCAGTTGCCAAATCATGCGTGATGTAGACAAATGAAATACTGTGCTTTTTTTGCAATTCCTGCATCAACTCCAACATCTCTGCTCTGATTGACACGTCTAACATTGAAACCGGCTCATCTGCCAAAATCACTTTTGGTTTTAATGCCAAAGCCCTTGCCAAAACCACTCTCTGCCTTTGCCCTCCTGACAGCATATGGGGATATTTTTTAATAATTTCTTCAGCTGGTTCTAACTTTACTTCGTGCAATACTTGCATTACCCTTTTCAGCCGCTCCTCCTTGTTTCCAAATTTGTGAATTTCTAGAGGCTCTGATACGATGCCCATCACTGTCATTCTTGGATTGATTGAGTCATAAGGGTCCTGATGAATCATCTGACAGTTCATTCTGATCTTATCTGTGTTTCTCTTCTTGTCATCAATTATTTGTCCCTCATAAAAGATCTTTCCGGAATCTGGTTTGACTGACTTTAGAATCAGTTTTACAATTGTTGATTTTCCGGAACCCGACTCACCCGCCAATACAAAAATTTCGCCCCTTCTAACAGAAAATGATACATCGTCAGCAGCTCTTACTGTGGAATGTTTTGAACCAAAGACTTGTTTTTTTACAAAATATTTGCTCAGATGCTCCACCCTCAATATCTCGTCCATTGGATTTTGTTGTGTGTGGAAGTATATCAAGAAAATGATTCATGCGTCCAATTTGGGATAAAGCATTTATGTTGAACAAAGGTCAATTTATTACCTGAACGAAACAATTCAAAAAAATCTTCAATACAAAAAATACGTTCTAGATTCCAAACTTCAATATTTTAAACCACATTCTAGCACGGTTCAGAAAACCTTTGCGGAGGAAATCTTTTCTAGCCTTGACAGGGACTCTAAGTTTATCAGCCCGAAGTTCTTTTATGACAAAAAAGGATCATATCTATTTGAAAAAATCTGCTCCTTGCCGGAATACTATCCAACGCGTACTGAAATCAATATTCTCACAAAATTACAGGATGATTTGCCCCTGTTTTTAGGCGATTCTTTTCAGCTAGTTGAGCTTGGAAGCGGCACCTCTGTTAAAACCCGGCTGATCCTTGACATCTTTGCTAAACTACAAACCAAAACAGAGTATTTTCCAATCGACGTCTCTGAAATTCTTGCAGAAAGCTCTGAGCAACTGCTCAAAGACTATGACTGCCTCCACATCACTGGAATAATTGATACTTATGAGGGCGGCCTGGAATTCCTCAAAAATTACAACAATAAGAAAAGCCTGATCTTGTTTTTAGGATCTAGTTTTGGAAATTTCGCTCCTTCTGAAGGGCGTAAGTTCTTGCAAACAGTTCACTCTACGATGAAACCTGGTGACTTGTTTCTGATCGGATTGGATTTGGTTAAAGACAAACAAATTCTGGAATCCGCCTATGACGATTCGCAGGGAATCACGGCAAAATTCAACCTTAATGTTCTTTCTAGAATTAATGACGAACTGGATGCAGATTTTAACCTAGATGACTTCTCACATCACTCTGTTTACAATGCAAAATACCAGAGAATTGAGATGTATCTTAAATCTCTGGTAAATCAGTCTGTCGTCATATCAAAATCCAACCTTTTACTTAATTTGGCAAAAGACGAATTGATTCACACGGAACACTCTCACAAGTACAGGCTAGATCAAATCCATAATCTGTTAAGTGATGTAGGATTTGAAATCAAGCATACTTGGCTAGATGACGATAACTATTTTTCATTAACTCTGGTATCTAAATCAAGCACCTGATGACGTACGAGGAAAGAATTTTAGAACATTCTCTTGTAATCTAACTACAATATTCAATCATTTGTATCCAGAGTTTAACTTTACAGGTAGAAAGAACAAGTATAGTTCCAGAAATTATAATGCATTTGATGAGATCAACGCATTGCTGAATTATGGTTATTCTATACTGGAATATGAAATTAGAAAAGTACTAATTTCAACCCCTTAACTATATCCCCATACACGTTGTGCTGGGGTTAGGACAGAGCGGCGAAAATTAACGTGCCTGAAAGAGCATCCGAACAAGTTCCCGATATGACATCTACAAGGAAGTCTAATGATTTGATTTTCTATAGTGAGTTGCTCAACAATTATTCGAGTAAAATTGACTTGTTGATTCTTAGCCATTCTTTTCTTTCTCTATAATCAGACGTTATTGACTCTAGTAATTCCCAGTATGCAGGTGAATGGTTTGGAATTTTTATGTGACATATCTCATGTGCTGCAACATAATCAATAATTTTCTGAGGAGCACGAATCAGTTTCTGATTTAGATTAATTTTACCTGATTTTGTGACACTTCCCCATCTTGCCTTTTGTGATTTTATGTTGATTTCAGGTATGTTAATTCCTAGTTTTTTAGAATATTTTGATACAGATTTTTCAAAGATTGGTTGAGATTTTGTTCTCTGTCATCCTGAATATAATTTTTTAATTCTCGACTTTGTGTTTTTTGTTACTTGTGCAACAAGTCTTCCATTTTTTAGCCCAAAGTTCTCCATCCCTCTGCATTTGACTATTTTTAGAGGATATCTCTTTCCAAGATGAGGTAGTTTTGCGCCATCTACAAAGGATAGTTTCTCACTACTTTCTTGTTTTGCCAATATTTTCTTTTGATAAATCCATTTAGAATTTTTCTTTACAAGTTGCTCTAATTGTGAATCTGTTTTCTTTATCGGAGAAAGTATCTTTACATCTCTTCTATCTACCACAATCTCAGAGGTCTTTCTTCTAGAACTCCGTACAACATCATATTTGATTTTGGACCAGTCAGATATTTATTTGATAACACTTCGGGATCAAACCTTGAGAATTCCTTTCTCTGCCAAATATTGTATTCCTTTGATAAAGTCTCCGTCTGATATCTGCCCTGCTGCCCACCAGCCAGCATTGTTTTTAATCCATGTTGGAATTCCTTCATCAGTTCCAGGCGAAATCGTTTCTGTAGTAGGTGGCACTGTCATTATGTTATTTTTTATCAGATATTGAATTCCAGACACAAATGTTTTATCGTCTATCTGGTCTTTAGACCACCAATCAGCATTGGTCTTTATCCAATCTGGAATTTTATTTTCTTTTAGAACTTGAGATGTAATGGCATCTGAATTCTGTACCGTGTCTTCGGATTTTATTTTTTGATTGTATTCTGGATTCGGAATTACTATTCCAGATCTTGGATCTCCTTCAACTAAATTTACTCCAATAAGTCTGTCAAGATATCGTGGTATTGGATTTCCATTCAGATCTGATGGAAAGCGATCCAACGAAATTCCATATATACCATAAATTTCCTTATCATAAACAAAAAATCCATGAACACTATTGTGTGGATACGGTCCATTTGGACCTAATCTATTAAATTGGAGAACTTGTATTCCATCAGAATCAAGTTTTGCAATACTATCATATTTATTAAAATAAATATTTCCTTCTCTGTCTGAGTCCAGTGTATTAACAAAAAAATCATGTAAAGCAACATTAGGACGAGGGTTAATGCATTTTATTCCATCTGCATCCACTCCGGAATCAGGACATCTTGTAGTAATTTTTAAAAGTAGATTTCCATTTTTATCAAGTTTTTTAATAAGTTGTCCACCTTCTGAAATGAAAATATCCCCATTATTGTCTATCGTTATTCCCTTGATTGTATCTTTAGCAAAATCTGATAGACTCTTATCCTTTATTGTGTTTGTCTTAAACTCATTTATAAAATCCCCATTAGAATTGTAACTTTCTATCTGCCATTGAAATGTCATTCGGTTAACTGAGGCAACATAGATATTTCCTTGTTCATCTACAGTCATAAATTGTGATAGTCTTTTGTCTTCAGTAGCAGATTTTATTTTGAATTTATCTGAGATTTTTCCATTTTCATTTAATTTTATAATTTCTGTACCATTAAGAAATATGATGTTCCCTAAGCCATCAATAGAACCTGAATTATTGAATAAAACACCTCGATACATCCCAACATCAGCAGATGTATTTGAATGTGTTAGAGCATAACTTATTGATGGTGTAACGGATTGAGAAAATAGGCAAATTACAAGTAAAAGTATTAAAAATTTCACACTAGACCTTAAGAAAATGTGATTATAATTCTTGCTGAATTAAATATTGCTACAATAACAACTGTATTGACATCTAAAGATATTATTTCTTAATTGTAGTCTGTTATCTCATAAGATTCAAACATCTTCTGAACCGTGTCAAAGTATTTTTGATATGATCCTACTTCAGAATTAAATTGTATTGCATATATTTTTCCATCTACTATTGCAAGGTTGCTAAATGATTTTCCTTCTATCTGCCTTTCAAGCATTCCTTCATCGTAAAAAGTAATTCCTGAATATTTTCCAAAAATAGTATTAGAAAATATCACATTATTCTTATTTTTACCTATACCTTCTAAAGTTAATCCGCTACTATCTACAGGAAAGGTTAGCATCACGCTTATTGGTAAATTCTCATTGGATTCTGGGGGACTAAAGAAAACAAGTGAAGGATATTCATCCACTATCCAATTTTTTGGATATTTAATTTTAATTCCAGCATTTTCATAAGTTAGAAATTCGTTTGTTTTTGGCTCTAAAACTGGTTTAATTTCCTTGGTTTCAGAAACTACAATTATTCCATTTCTAACTAAAAACTCAATTCCTTTTATGAAATCATCATCAGATATTAGACCTTGTGCCCACCAATCAGCATTATTTTTGATCCATACTGGGATATCATTTGAGTTGTTCTTTGAATTTGATTGAGACGATGATACGGAGATAATTTTTTCTTTTATTAAAAATTGGACTCCAGAAACAAATGTATTGTTATCTATTTGTCCATCTGCCCACCATCCTGCATTATTTTTAACCCATTGCGGGATTTTAGATTTGTTTACTGTGTCAGTAATTGATTGCTCCGAAAATTTTTTCAATTCAAAATTATTATTATTGATCTTTATACTAGGAATTTGTGGTTTGTTCTGAGGCAGTTCAAATAAATCTTTACAAATTTCTTCTAACATTAAAGGTATAATCTCTCCCCCCCATCCCACTAACATTTTTTCTTTCTGATAATTATCATAAACTTGTTTATATGCAGGTAGCAGATGTTGTCTTTGAGATTCAATTGTGGGAAATATTATGTTTTGTTTCAATTCATCAAGGGACATTATGACTGAGATGGGTAGATTATCATCATTTAGATTACTAAGACCTAAATTTTTAGTAGAATATTGGTCTGCAAAAGTAAAGTATTCTATAAGATCTATTGTTTCATAGACGTTGATATCATTATACCCAACAGGAAAAGTAGGATTTCCATTTGTATCATATTCAATCTTTATGGGAGGAGGAATTTCGACAGGCTCCTTATGTAAGGTTATTTTTTTAGGACATCTGTGGGTATTTTATGAGATAATTCATCTGTAATAGCATACCTGATTGTAGATGTATTCTCTTCTTTACCACCATTTTCTGGAGCTAAAACCTGTTCACTTTTTCCGGTTATTGGGCTGGGAAGTTTTTCAACTAGCATCATAGGTTTGCTTTGTTTGATAATTTTTTCAATAGTGGAGTAAACATTTCCACTATCACAATCACCCTCACCTACATGAACATGGTTTGGATCACGCCCAGAATGCGCATACATTGCAGCCATATATGCTAGGGTTTTGGTTGTTGAATCCCATACAAATTCACCATCTCTGTAACCTGGGGAATCGGGCGCATGCCCATCTGCATAATGTCCATCATCAATCTCATAGCCTGAATGTGGTAACTCATCCTGTAAAAAATGTAAAAATTGACCAAATTTTACTAATTTCACTGTGACGGAGTCTGCTTTATTCTCAAAGATTCTCTGCCACAATTCATGTTCACGATCTTTTACATTGTCTGAAACAGTACCTTTTTCATTACTCCCAAATGCATGCCATTCAACGCAGTTTTCACATGGTTGTGTGCCTAGCTTGCTATTTATGAAGTATGAAACTTTGTGATAGGCTGCTACCAGTTGAGTTTCATCCATTCTTTGATTTGCACTTGCAATCAAATGCGATTCTTCCCAACTAAACCCTGTTTTTAATGCCAGATAAAATGTCCAGTCATAGTGGAAATCTTCATCAAATGCTTCAGCATTGTTTAGGAAAATTATTGGAATTAAAAGAACGATAAAAATAAAAAATATAATCTTTTGAATTTGTGAAACCATTAAATCGATTAAAAATTACTTTAACAGCTATTTAAGAAAACATTTTCTGATCATGATTAAATTTCATAATGATGTAATCAATAAATAGTCATTAAAATTAGTCGGACTATTGAATAAAGTCTTTATGTTGATATTATTTGGGACAATTGGAATAATGTTGACTTCAGGTGTAATATATGCAGAAGATTTAGTAGTTTATGAGTTCTCACCAACAGTTGCAGATATGTAAAGAGAAAATCCAATATTCCAAGAAGCAGTGAAATTATTTATCACTCCAATGATTTTGACTCTTTCAATTATGACTTTGGCTGACACTGGTTCAGAATCAGAAGTTCTGGGTTTTGGACTCTGTGATTGCACTTAACTTGGGAATGTATATTGCAGCACCTGCATTAATTGGATTCAAGATTTACAAAGCAATCCCAAGAAGTTGAGATTCGTATGTTTCAGTAGGTCGAGTAAAGCGAAGATATGTTATCTTTTCTTAGTTTGTTCTATTGTTTTTGACTCTAAATCTGGTTTAATCTCAGTTGTTTTAGAAACTGTAATAATTCCATTTGAATTCAAAATTATTTCACATAATAATAAAATTATGAGTTTATTTATAAAACAACAAAAAAAATAATTACTACCATATTAAGATATTTTAAAGATCAAAAGTGTAATCTAAGAGTTCTTAGAAAGTAATACCTCTAAATCACTCTTTTTTTGTTTTGCATATGTATAGTCAGGGTTAATCTCAATGGCTTTATCAAAAGACTGAATCGCTTCACTATATTTTCCTAGTTTTTCGAGAGAATGTCCTCGATTACTCCACGCAATATCTGATCCAGAATTTATCTCAATGGCTTTATCAAAAGAATGGATTGCGTCATCGTATTTGCCTAATCCGTGAAAAGCCATACCCTTACTATTCCATGCAAGATCAAATTTTGGATTTATCTCAATGGCTTTATCAAAAGACTGAATCGCTTCACTATATTTTCCTAGTTTTTCGAGAGAATCTCCTTTGTTACGCCAAACAGTTTCATGCTCAGGATTTATCTCAATGGCTTTATCAAAATACTGAATCGCTTCACTATATTTTCCTAATTTGTACAGCAAAACTCCCAAATTATTCCAAACAGTTTCATACTCTGAACTTATCTCAATGGCTTTATCAAAAGACTGAATCGCTTCACTATATTTTTCTAGTTCAAATTGAGATATTCCTTTCTTGTACCAAACAGTTTCATGCTCAGGATTTATCTCAATGGCTTTATCAAAAGACTGAATCGCTTCACTATATTTTTCTAGTTCAAATTGAGATATTCCTCTCTGGTACCACTCTACATCTGTTGCAGTCATCTCAAATTCAAGATTTACTTTTTTGTCCGATACAATATCTTTCATCCATTTTGATGGATTGTACAAGTCTCCACTTGCATTTTTGTTATCCTCGATAAGTTCGTCATACCGTTTTTTGGTTTCTTCAGGAGTTTCAAATAATTTTGTTGTAGTATCGTAAACTTCAAACATGCCTGAATAAATTACAAACAAAATAAAGGAAACAACAAAAATGGCTACAACGATAAGAATTATGCCTATTATTAATTTGCCTCCAAATCCAGAACCACCAGATCTTCTTCCTCTTGGATACCCATTATTATCAATGCCAGCATTACCTGTGATTTTATTGGACTCTAATTCTCTATCTATGCCATAGAGGTCGTTTCCCATATGCTAATAAAAAATGACCAGATAATAAATTTGTATTATGAATGATATCCTAAAATACATTCCACATAACTATAGATCTTAATTCAGAGATAGTTATGTAATACAAGACACAGACAAATTATTCATAAAAACATTAAAAAATTTGTTCAAAGAATTCCTAAAAGGGCTAAAAATTATTTTCACTAACATAAAGGAAAATTATTTTGGTCTGTCAAGTTGTACCTTTACTCAATATTGAAAGTAATTTAATCTTGATCGTATCTGTAATTTTGTCGTATTCTTTTTTCTTAATTTTTTCTTTCTCAACCCATAAAGTAGTTCTACTAATTCCAAACTCTAGTACATCCTTAGGTTCTAAATTCATGATTCTATCCGTATTTTCTCTAAATTCTCTACCTACCCTTTCAGGATCATCATAGAATTCATAACTATACTCATCCAGTCCAAAGGGTTCAGAAAGATATCACTTTCCTTGCCTATGTGCTTGATATCAGTCACAACAACATGCTTTCTCTCCAAAACCCCTTCTCTCCATCAAACTTTGATTCTGGATTTGTAATGTATCTGTTGATTGTGTCTGTCATGGATTTCCAGTATTCTTTTCCACGAAATTTTTTGTCTCCTCTTTTTTGGTTGTTGTAATCTATAAAATCATCAAACACTGCAAGTTTTGCGGGTGTAACATTAGGCGCCATCGGCTTTATTAGTTCTCCAGTTTCCTCATCTTCTTTATTGCCAAAGCCAACTATGCAAAAGTTTGATGGCTTTATCTTGTGAGAATAATCCTACCCTTCAGAATCTTTTTCATCATAATTTGATAATGGGTTAAGAAGATGCCCTAATCCGCGCCAATCATCTAAATTCGGGCATTGGCACTTGGATCTGTTATGGAATCTAAATCAGATATCTTCGGCACACCTAAAGCCTGAGAACAGCCATCGCTCATCCAGTCTGAAGAAATTCCTGTAGCTTCCTCTGATTGACATCTCTGGAGTTGCAAATGAGCCTCCTCTCAAAACCTTTTGATTTGTAAACCATTTGTCGTTATATTCCTCAAACCCTGACTTGAATCCAGGATACCCTGTGAACTCTGAGGAAGTCCACTCCCAAACATCTCCGATCATCTGCTGGCATCCTGACACACTACTGCCTTCAGGAAATGTCCCGATATCAGCGCATTTCCAGTAATGCGATTCAAACAGATTGCATTTTTCTGTAGTCGGACGTTCGTTTCCCCATGGATAGATTGTTTTTACTTGCTTCTCTTCGTTCCAGCATGCTGCTTTTTCCCATTCAGCCTCTGTTGGCAATCTCTTTCCAGCCCATTTGCAATATGCGTCTGCTTCATAGTAACTTACATGGCATACTGGTTCATTTGGGCTGATTTTTCTAACTCCTGCAAAATCTCTCACGTTCCACTCGCCATTGATTTTTTCCCAATACATCGGGGCTTCCCACTGGTTCTTTTTTACTTTCTCCCACCCATCAGACAGCCAATACTTGTACGTGTCATATCCGCCATCTTCCATAAACTCCAAGTATTGCTGATTTGTTATCGGATACACGTCTATTCTGTAGTCGTTTAGGAAGACTTTGTGTTGGGGCAGTTCGATATCGTAACAAAATCCCTTCCCGTTGTACCCAATTTCATACAATCCACCCCTCACGTGAACTGATTTTTTTTCAACATCCGGCATGCCTTTAATCTCGTTTCTTGTCTGAGGCCTGTACTGGTCGGCCAGCAAGTGCTGCAAGTCATACACTAGCAGCTCCTGGTGCTGGCATTCGTGATGAAATCCAATTGTGATTAACTTCATCTGCTCGTCATTCAAAGCCTTGGACTGGATGAATTTCTCAACCCTTTGGTTGATTGTGTTGAAATATTGAAAAATCTGATCAACTGTTGGTCTTGAGACTACCCCTCTCAGTCCTTTGTCGTGTGGAACGCCAAACTGCTGATAGTAGGAATTCAAGTACTCTGAAAATTCTTTTGAGTAAAAACTATAATTCTTGTCCATCTTGCTCATAATTGCCTCATAGATCCAACTGACGTGTCCTATGTGCCATTTTGGCGGACTCATAAAAAATGCCGTTTGGACTATGTAGTCGTCCGTTTCCAAATTTTTGACTATCTCCAACGTCCTCTTTCTTGTTTCTCTGAATTGTCCCAAAAGCGATTCCTTTTCTTCTATCTGGGTAGTGGCTGTCAATACTTCAAATCAGTATTTTCCATTATTATGTTTGACCCTGTTTTTGGTGTTGGCGTTTCAATGTTTCATTTGTTCCGAGCCTTGGCACACTGTCTGATCAACTCCGAGTCACAAATAGTCTGTTGTTAAAAGAGCATAAGATTCGTTTTGCTGGGTTTTTGGATGTGATGGGCAATCTTGCAACCTACTCCTCTTGTGGCGATGTGGCACCACTAAATGAAAATGAGCACAATGCTCATTGAAACCGTGTTAATGATAAGAACAAGACAAGATTTTGATGAAAAGCTGGGCCTGCACTCTAATCTCTTAGTAGCCTCTTGCAAAAACCGGAACTGAAACACTCTCTTCACCACAGTAGACGCATTTTCGGCTTGAATCTTTACTGTCAAACGGTATCACCCTGATGTCTGCGCCCGTCTCTTCCTTGATTTTTTCCTCGCACTCTACTTTTCCGCACCATGGGGCATGAAAGAAACCGCCTTTCTCGATCCTTGATTTGAATTCCGCATAATCTGAAATGTCTGCTGAATTTGCATTGCCTTGGTTTCTTGCATTTACTAACATCTCTTTCTGGATCTCGTCCAAAATTGCAGTGATTCTCTCAATTTCTGAAAAACCCAAATTCGATTTCTCACGACTGTGTCTCTTTGCTATCACTATGCTCCCTTTCTCTATGTCTTTGGGCCCGATCTCTATGCGGAGTGGAACTCCCTTCAATTCGCCGTCATTGAATTTGTAACCTGGTGACAGTCCGTCTCTGTCATCCACATGCACCCTGATCTTTTTATCTTCCAGTGTCATTCTGATTTCTTCCGCCTTTGATAGCACAGCATTCTTGCCCTCGTCGTTTTTGTAGATCGGGACAATTAGCACTTGTATAGGTGCCACATTTGGCGGCAATACCAGGCCTTTATCGTCCCCGTGCACCATTATCATTGCCCCTATCAATCTCCATGATATTCCCCATGATGTCTGCCACGCAAAGTGCTCTACGTTGTCCCTGTCTGCAAATTTTACCTCAAATGGTTTTGAAAAATTCTGTCCTAGGAAATGCGACGTACCCATCTGAAGCGCCTTCCCGTCTGGCATAACTGACTCCATCGTGGTTGTATACACAGCTCCTACAAATTTTTCCTTCTCGCT
>JAGQHE010000122.1 GCA_020431995.1 Candidatus Nitrosopumilus sp. | reverse complement strand
TAATCAATCTGTAAACTATCGTGATTTTCTAAAACACAGAAATGCTACATGGACTAAGTTTGTTAAGGATTGGTCAGAAACCCCAGAAAAAACTACAAAAAGAAAACCTCCGCATATCATTCCTTTACCCAATTACTCAATAGTAGATGAACTTGGAGAGTTACATGAATTTTTGAAAGAAAAATTTGAATTTAACTTTCAATTTACAGCTCTTAGTACACTCAGACCATTCTTACAAAATGCATATAATAAAATAATTTACAACATTAATGTCACAAAAAATGCCGGTCAACAACTGCATGATATGATTTTAGATTTTAATAGTAAAGAATTTGTCGTACTTCTTAATCCAAAATCTGAAGAAATTAACAAAGCATTAGAATATTCTGAAAAAAGAAAATTCATTGTAATTCGAGAATACACAACTGTTTCAAAAGAGACATGGTCTTCTCCAACCAAAGCTTGGATAGATTTACTTTTAGAATTGAAACGAGGACCATATGGAATTCGTGGTGATGAAATGGCAAATATTTTAGATTATTTGTTAGACAATAATCTTACAAATCATGCTAGATTAGAAACAGTAGGCCGTCACAAGAATGTACTTAATGAAATTGATAGATTTTTTGGAGATGTTGATTGACAATGTATCATTTTCATAATGAACTAGAAAAAAATAACATTGAAAGAATAACATCAAAATGTAATTTTTCTGATCCAACATATGTTGAAAAATTCATCATGGATTTTGAAATAAATTATCATATTTCACAAAAAATTGATTCTATTTTAAGAGGTGGAATGTGTGTTCCTTTTCATACTCAATTAAAAGTAAGACGGTTAAGCATAGACATTGATCTTCTCACACCATTACAACTTGATGAAGTAAATTCCATGATGAAAGAATTAGATAATAGCTTACCTGATGTAAAAATCAAACCCCATACACCAAAGCATCCTTTACCAATACCTAATTTAGTCAGCTATTATGTTGAATACACTTCTTGTTTTGGACAACCTAACACGATAAAAGTAGATTATTTGTGTGATGTACAATTACAGCTACCTACACAAAACATCACAACCACTCAAGAAATCATTGAATTTAAAATAGATTATAATATAAAAATCCTGACACGTGGTGCTTTGATTGGAGACAAAATAACAACTTTAGCCTTGAGAAAAATAGGATTACCAAAATCCAAAAATGGTACTTTCTCTGATGATCTTCCTAAACAAATCTATGATATTGCAACATTATTGAAATCAGCAACTGAAAAGGATATTGATGAATCATTAGATGTATTCATGACATTTACTTCTTTCAAAGTTCAAATCTATGATCATGGCAAATATAATGTCCAAGAAATACTTGATACTATGATATCATCTATTGAAAGTTTGTTATCATTTGATTCTCAAATAACAAATATTTCAGAATACGTGGGAATTTTTGGATCTTTCAAAGGTGCGTATCTCAATACAGTTCAACCATACAAAAAAACTGAACATCTTTCTGATATCTTATTAGTGTGGTTTTATGTTATTTTTCTAAAAAAATTCTTTGATGGTTCTCTCTCAAAAAATGAAATAGTAAAAAAGATTCATAATTCAAAAGAATTGTATCAAAAAATTTTTGATTATGATATAGATGAAAAGAAAACCTTACGTGATTCTCTAATGAGTAGCATGCCTATTTTACCATTTAATCAAAATATTCTTAATCAAACACCTGTTGAACAAATCTTTTTAGTTAAAGAAATCTTTTCAAATTAAGCTTATCTTTGCAATAGTGTATGATACACATTTGATTTAATTGGAAATTTTCTATTTAGTAAACAAATTGTTCTCATTAAAAGCAAATCATAGTCAAAACACTTGAAAACTCTCCAAAAATCACTCCAGAAAATCTCCCTACAGACTAATTTGCTGGCAAAATCTAAAATAAATTAATAAGATCACTTGCAGAACTGTCTATGCCATAAATGCTCAAAATTATAATCATTGCACTGGTGATTGTTTCTGGACTGTCAATCTATGGGAATCTTAATCTATCGGCAAACAATGCCGATTTGCAAGAGCAAGCAAGTGAGGCTCATTCAAAGA
>JAGQHE010000121.1:3898-4655 GCA_020431995.1 Candidatus Nitrosopumilus sp. | reverse complement strand
ATTCCTGACAAGTCTGGATACAGGAAATTTAAAATTAAAACAGTATCTGGAAGAGATGATTTTGCAATGATTGGCGAAATCATTAAACGAAGATACTATAGACTGTTGGAGGAAAACTCTGAACTCCCTGATCTGATTGTAATTGATGGTGGAAAGGGACAGCTTAGCGCCGCTGTAAAGTCACTGGCATCGCTTGGACTAAAATTACCGTGTGTCTCACTTGCAAAGGAAAACGAGGAAATCTACACTAAAAAAAGCAAAACTCCTATAGTCATTCCAAGAAACAAGCCTTCACTGAAAATCTTACAATATGCCAGGGATGAGACACATAGATTTGGTGTCGCATACAACCGAACAATAAGAAAAAATCAAATAAAATAAGAAAAAAGGAAAAAGTTTGGTTAGTTCACTGTAACACTACCAGTCATCCAAGGATGTACCATGCAGAAATACTTGTAACTGCCTTTGTCGTTAAAGGTGAATGCATAATCTGCACCTGCCATAACCAGGCTGCTGTCAAATACTCCGGAAGGGCCATCTGCTGGACTACCGCCAGTTACTGTGTGTGCGGCTGTGTCTGCATTATTCCATGTTACCGTGTCACCAGCATTGATTGTGATGCTTGCTGGTGTGTAGCATGCGTTGTTGCTTTCACATCCTGGAGTCGAAGTACCTGCTGGGATTGACACTTTGTGTGTTTGTGGCCCTGCTGGTTCTTTCATCTTTTCCTCTTTCACTGCTGGAGCTTCTTGCTTCA
>JAGQHE010000121.1:0-3839 GCA_020431995.1 Candidatus Nitrosopumilus sp. | reverse complement strand
TCACTGCTGGAGCTTCTTGCTTCACCTTTTTCGCCAAATCTGCAAATGGATCTGCTTGCACTTTTGGTTCCATAGTTTTAGCTGAAACAGTTGGAGTAGAGACTACCGGACTTGCGTCTTGTGCTGCGCCCATAGAGAATGCAACAACTACGCCTGCCGCAACAATTGCAATTGAAAATGCAATAGCTGCCTTGTCTATGCTTGCCATAATGTTCAATGGTTCTGTGCATGCTAAATAAATCTAATTGTCTTTTTTTCATATTTTCTAATTTCTTCTAGGTTAGATAATCTGTTATTCTAAAATCCTGATTTGCTCCTTGAAATTTTTACATAAATTCAGAATTTCTGTTGAAAATCACACATGATCGCCTCAATCAATCACTGACATCTGTTATGGTGCTTGATTACTGGCCGTTTTATGAGCATGTGTATCTTTCAGGTCTTGCGGCTGAAAAATACCATGTTTGGCATTCTCTGTATTCAGATACTATTTCTTGCGATATTCTCATCCTGACTGATGACTTCGAACTCAACTTTTAATCTTCGCTGATCAACCAACTGCCTGATAAATCGCATGCGCTTTTGTATGAATGGATCTTCTATTTCTGAATTAGTTGTAAATTGCTCAAACATTGTTTTTTCATCTATTTTTATTTTTACACTGTCACCATTTTTGATTACAAATGTCCCGATCCCCCAAAACAAACCAACATGCAGTGCTACATACTTTGATTGTAAATCTGTCACTTTGTCTTTGTACATGTCTACATGCTCTCGATTCTCAATAAACGCCTCCTTCTCATCACTTATGATCCATGTGATTTTTTTAGCATCTCCATATGAATAAAAGACATGGTTCAATTGTCAACCAAAAAGTGGTCTTTTGTTAATATATTTTGAATCCTTCACTTATGATCAAAGATTGAAAAGTTTACACATGTTAGAGTCGCATGTGTTCTTCTCAAAAATGGTTGATGAGCTGGTCGAGTTCTCAGAATATGATCCAGAATTAGCAGACGGAATTAAATGGCTTGATGATCAGGCACAAAAAAAAGGCATTACATTTTATGATATGGTTTTTGAAGTATTGTACAAACACGATGTCAATTCAAAAGCAAAAGAATGGCTTAGTACAAGAAATTAAAACTATTTTCTCAAGTCTAGTGATTTGTATTCGCAACCCTCAGGTCCGCAGTATTTTCCGACATATGTCGCCTTTGGCCTGTATAATGCGGGCTTTGGCGCAGCCTCTGCAAATTTCTCCTCAATTATATGAGCTGCCCATCCTACAACCCTTGAAATTGCAAAGATCGGAGTGTTAAGATCCATCGGAATCTTTAGCATGTAGTATAACGACGCGCTGTACAAGTCAACGTTTGGGTAGATGTCCTTTCCCTTCTGTGATTTCATTTCGGCAATGGTCACGGCTTCAATTTTTTCTGTTATTGCAAACCATGGTTCTTTTGTTTTTTCAGCAAGTTTTCTTGATAATTCCTTTAGTACTTGTGCCCTAGGATCATATGTTTTGTAAACTGCATGACCCATTCCCATAATCCTCTCACCCTTGCCTATCTTCTCTTTCACCCATTCTTCCACTTTGTTAATGTCTCCGATCTCTAGAAGCATTTTCATAACTTCTGTATTGGCGCCCCCATGAAGCTCTCCGCTTAGGGCTCCGATCGCAGCACTGCATGCCGAATACATATGTGCTCTTGTTGATGCGACTTGCCTTGCTGTGAATGTCGATGCATTGAAAGTGTGATCTGCGTGTAGAATCAGACAGATGTCGAAAATTCTTTCCACTTCTGGATCAGGTCTTTCCCCCGACATCATGTATAGGAAATTTGCCGCATGAGTTAGGGTCGGATCAGGATCCACTATGTCCAATCCGTTCCTAATTCGATTCCAACTTGCAATGATTGTCGGGACCTTTGCAATGAGGTTGATCGCTTTTTCGTAACTTGCCTCCTTGTTTGCAAATTCCTCATCATAATATCCTGCAAGTGCCGCAACAAACGCCTGCAGCATATCCATCGGATCCGCGTCTTTTCTCCAGTTTCCCATGTTCTTTTGCATCTGTTTTGGAATCAATCTGGCATCGATCAACTTTGCATTGAACTCATCCAATTGCTGTCTGGTTGGAAGGTTGTCATGAAGAAGCAGATATGCTGTCTCCTCGAATGTTGAATTTTCAGTTAGTTGTAAAATGTTATACCCTCTGTAAATGAGCTGGCCTTTTTCACCATCGATCTTTGAAATTCTGGTGTCTGCTACCTCTATTCCTCGCAAGCCGATGTTTTTTGTCTCCATGACCAACCTGCAGCAGTTCTTCTCTTATATTTTTTGCAAAATCATGTCTGTGAAATTTAGTAATTAGTCTAATATGCCAACTTTCGATCATAAATGAGGATTTTTAATCAGAAGTTAAATGACTCCTAAAGAGCGAGAACATCTGAAAAAACTAGATGACTTGGTGCTTGGCGCGTCACCTGAGGAACTAAAAAAAATTCAAGAAATTGATCAGCGAACTCAGATGGATGGGTTGTCTTTTTATGATGTTTATCTTGATTCCAGCTCACTGGTAAACCGACCTGCTCGAAAGCCTTTCAGAGAGTTCTGATTTCTCATTCTTACTTTAAATGAGGGTCTGTGATTTTTCTGAACATATTGGTCGCATCAAAAATCAAAACAACGCCAAAGAAAAAGACAGCAACCAAGAAAGCAACACCAAAGAAAAAGACTGCAGCCAAGAAAACTGTCGCAAAAACCATATCTAAAAATGTAGCAATCAAAAAAACTGCCGCATCCCAGCGTACTAAAGTGATCTGCATCTCTCACAAGGAAGATGCAGATGGGATCAGTTCAGCCGCTTTGATCAGACAAGCCTTTGGAGGAGACGCCATTCTTGTTGATTATCCGGGCCAAATGGAGGCGTTAAATCAGGCAGCCTCAGATGAAAAATTGAAATCACTGTTCATCTGTGATTTGGGCCTAAGCAAGAAGACTCAAGATGAGTTTATCGATATTATGAAGACACTAAGAAAGAACAAAGTCTCTGTAACTTACATCGATCACCATGACATCGATCCTGATGTTGTCAAGGCACTACAAAAAATCAAAGTCAAAGTGATTCATGATATCAACGAATGCACTACCGTCCAGGTTTACAATGCGTACAAGTCAAAACTGGATGATCATGCCTCTTTTGTTGCTACGTGCGCAGCCATTACTGATTACATGGAAGACAGGCCAATTGGTTCAAAGTTACTTCAAATCTATGATAGGCAATTTGCTTTGATTAGTGCTACTGTTCTTACTTACAATATAGTGGGCCATCAAAAAGAACCTGATTATCTGTTGTATCTAGTTGAGGAGCTGGCCGAATCAAAATTCCCACATGAGATTCCTAACACATTTGAATTTGCACAAATACAGGTAGAAAAACTATCGCAAATGATTGCCAAAGTTAAGAAAGGGTTGAAAACTATGAAGAACCTTGGCTATATGGAAATTCTGGATGCTGGTGCAAGCGGGGCGGTTAATTTTGTAATGGGCTTGTCTGGAAAAGATGTTGGTGTTGCGTACAAAGAAAGAGTTGATCATGGGATTTATGCGGTTTCTGTTAGGGGCTCAAAGAACTGCAAAGTTCATTTGGGCAAGATTGTCAATCTTCTGGCAACTGATCTTGGCGGTTCTGGAGGCGGTCATGATAAAGCATGTGGCGCAGTAATCCCAAAACCGAAGATAAAAAAATTCATCACAGAACTGAATAAAAAAATCGCCTAATCTAGTTTGATGCTAAAAGCCACAAAATTGCCTTTGTTTCTAGATGCAAATTT
>JAGQHE010000029.1:67771-68783 GCA_020431995.1 Candidatus Nitrosopumilus sp. | reverse complement strand
TACTTTTCTATTTCATGAAAACCCATAACTTTTATTCAAAAATATATTAATTATATTTCACGCAAATTTTCAATCTTGATTCTGAAGATGAAACACTATTCACATACCAAATTACATGAGAGTATTCTGTGACAATAAAGAAGAATAAGGAACATGTAAGCATGGTGTAATATATGGCGACATACGATAAATGAGTTAAAAGACAGTTATGCAAACATGTTAACAGAATTCGTTAGTTACATCATGTATATGCCGCTGGTTTTTTGGAAAACTCCAAGCGATTCCACAGGTAACCAAGGATTATTCCGACCGAAATCCAAAATGAAGACACACCAAGCACGGACATCAATCTGAACTCATTTACCAGTTTCATCGGTGCGGTGATCTCATCAGGATTGTCCGGCATCATCACAAAAACAGCTAAGATGAAGACACCATATCCGATTAGCGTGACAATCTTTTTCTTGCCTTTGAATTTTTTTGACATCTTGTAAAAACCAAATGCCCCAATTCCGGAAATCGCAATAAATGACAGATACAATATGGCTCTGAGAACCACAGTCTCACTATCACCGACAGTGGGAGGATTTGCTGGATATTTCAGGAAAGGAATCAGATAAAGAGTGACCCACATGATTCCAGCTAGTATGAGCGCTTTTTTGATATTGTTGGTTCCAGGCAGCGAATTTTTAGACAAGGCAAACACAATTCCAAATAGAGATCCAACAGACATTCCCAGAATCACTCCAGCAAGAATCTGACCGCCCTTTTGCCATGTTCGGTACCCTTCATAATTCACCCAGAAATCAGGAGTGTCCTCTTCCTCGCCGGAAGCAAAGAGGCTCTGATTTTCAATGCTTATTGCCTGATCAAGATACGGCTCAACTATTGCGAGGTTCACAGTCCCATGGACAAGACCTGCCAATGCTCCAGAAATCAAGACGATTGCTAAAAGGGAGACAGTTCTCAAGACACAGCACCTAGTGGCAGGGGAATCCTGCTGCGTGTCGCA
>JAGQHE010000029.1:0-67644 GCA_020431995.1 Candidatus Nitrosopumilus sp. | reverse complement strand
CCAGTGCCATTATCGCAAGTTTTGGAGTTTTTGATTTTGATACTAATTCGTTTGATTGTGACAATGCATTGTTCAATTTTTGACATTATTTAAGGCATTGGATGTTTTATCCAATTTAAATACAATAAAAAGCATACAAGTTTGTGCATCAGCAAATCAAAACATTGCAAAACATCGTAACAAGGAAGGGTTCAAGCAAGGTTTTGACATTCAGTGCGCCCCATGTTCTAAAGTCGATTTTTTGCCTGTCGAATCAAAAGTACGTAAGTCGCGCAAGTTTTTGCAGGGAGATCCGCTTAGGGGAGGGCGCAGTAAAGACGCTAATCTCACACTTGAAAGAATACGAGATTGCAGACTCGATAAAATCAGGGACATTTCTTACAAAAAAAGGGGTCAGGCTGGCTGCCCAATTTTACAAAGCGATGCCGTCTCAGTGCTTCGTAAAAAAATGTCATGTTACCAATGGGAAATACAATTATGCCATTTTGCTAAAAAAAGGATATGTTTCAGATGTAGGCAACGGGATGAAGCAGAGGGATTATGCAGTCCTGTATGGCGCAAGCGATTCCCTTACATTGATCTTCAAAGACGGGGAGTTTGTTTTCCCGGGAGACGGCGTCATATGCTTTACAGACGAGCCTGAAACCAGAGAGGCCCTGATTGGAAAACTCAAGCCCGAGGAAGGAGACATGGTAATAATGACTTCATCAGATGACAGGTTTGTTGCAGAAATATCCGCAATTAATACAGTCTTGTGGACATTAGGAAGTGAAAAAAATTAATCCTTAATGACAGGGGAATCCTGCTGCGTGTCGCATATCGTGGGTAAGCTCATGGATGTAAAGGTCTGTGAATGCCTGGTCGCCATAAACTAGACTGAAGATATGTCCCTGATCAAACCCTACAACGAACAGCCCTGCTGCAAAGATTATTGCCAGTGCCATTATCGCAAGTTTTGGTACA
This sequence comes from Candidatus Nitrosopumilus sp., assembly GCA_020431995.1. Lineage (GTDB taxonomy): Archaea > Thermoproteota > Nitrososphaeria > Nitrososphaerales > Nitrosopumilaceae > Nitrosopumilus. The sequence continues at coordinate 66,681 of JAGQHE010000029.1, read as the reverse complement.
TCGGTTTTTGCGACGTTAATTTGCCTTGTTTGAGACATGAAGTGATATTTTCCTGAATATATTTAAGCTCTTGGATGATTGCAAACGCATTAAAAATGAGCGGTTGATCACAAAAAAGGATGGTTTTACGATCGAGGACACGAATATTTTTGATTGGCATCATTGACAAAATTGTAAAATCCACGGCTTGGGAATGGAGATCAAAAAGCGTCAGACAGTGTAAGAATGATTCACAAACAATTCAGAGAGGATTGCTGATCTATATCGATCAGAACAATGCAGATCATCCGCCCAAATAAGGACAACGAATTCTGGAAAAGTAAAACCACTCGGGTAATCACTGCTGTTTGAAGATTCGTAGAGGTTTCCGTACGATATTGGAGTCAAAAAGACATGATGCAAAACCAGCAAGATTCCACGTATTACTCTTGCGGGACATCTTTAGAAAAACGCATGAATTATCAAGATATTTACTTGAAGCGAATTTTCTCAGATCATGGCAAGACTGCATTTGTTGGCAATTCCAATCATGATTGGAATTGCTGCTGCAATGTTTTTGGCATTTTATCCCGAATCATATGACGACTCAAAATCACTTACATCGTCAAGACTGGTTGCAAACGGGTCGCCAGTAATGGGGGATTCGAATGCGCCAATCACAGTTTTGGAATGGGGTGATTACCAGTGCACTTTTTGCTACAAGTTTCACCAGAACACGCTAGATACGATCATAGAAGATCACATCAAGACAGGAAAGATAAAGCTCATCTTCAGAGACTTTCCGCTAAACGGGCCTGATTCCGTCCTGGCAGCAGAGGCTTCATACTGCGCAAACGAGCAAGAGAAGTACTGGCAATATCATGACGAACTATATGAGAACTGGGAAGGTGAGCGAACTGGTTGGATAACAAGAGAATCGCTTGAAATGTTTGCAGATGCAGTCGGTTTGAATCTGGATGAGTTCAACAGATGTCTTGACAGCCACAAGTATCAAAACAGAGTGAATGCAAATTATGAATTTGGAAAAGACATAGGAATTGACGCGACGCCATCATTTCTGGTATTCAATGATCACAAGATCATCAAGATAAGAGGCAATCAGCCATTGGAAGTGTTTCTAAAATCATTTGACGAGATGTGATTTTGGAGAAACTGAAGTGAATCAATTAATATTCGCATAATGGGGGGAATGTACAAATGAACAAGAAGATAGATGTTGAAAAGCAAGATTCGGTTAAAATATACAAAATAAGAAAGACATTGGAAGAATTATCTCAGAAGGCAGGAAGAGGGACGGAGCTGATATCAGTATACATTCCAAAGGGAAAGCAGCTTCATGAGATCATCAGTTCGCTTCAGCAAGAGCAGGGAACCGCAGACAACATCAAATCAGACTTGACCAGATCACATGTGGTCGACTCGCTAGGCAAGGTGGTTCAGAGGTTAAAGATGTACAAGAAGACGCCAGAGCGCGGATTGGTCGTGTTCTGTGGCGCACTGCCACCGGAAGGAGGAGGCCCTTTGGGAAGCGAGACAGTTACCGTCTGGGAGATTGATCCTCCAAAAGATCTTAATCAGTACCTGTATCGGTGTGATGATCATTTCCATGTCGACATTCTAAAAGACATGCTAAAGGACGACAACCTGATCGGGTTCCTGGCGATTGATGCAAAGGATGCAGGTTGGGGATTGTTACATGGCGACAAGATTGAAGTGCTAGGTCAGACTGGTTCCGGAGTCGCAGGAAAGCACAGGCAGGGAGGACAGTCTGCAAAAAGGTTTCAGAAGCTCAGGGAGATGGAACTGACTTATTATTTCAACAGAGTGGCAGAGACTACGCGAGAATATTTCATCGACATTTATCCAATCAAGGGACTGGTAATTTCAGGACCTGGCCCTACAAAAGAAGACTTCATCAACGGCAATTACCTAGAGTACAGGCTGCAAAATATGATAATCAATACCATCGACGCGTCATACTCAGGCGCAGAGGGCATCAGGGAGGCATTTGCAAAGTCAGCGGACATTTTGGGGGATTTCAGAATGGTCGAAGAGAAAAAACTCGTAGAGGACCTGTTCAGGGAAATCAACACCAGCTCAGGCAAGGGCTCGTACGGACTTCAGGAGGTCATAGAGTATCTCAAGAACAACGTCGTCAAGACTTTGATCATCACAGACAATACTAATCTTCACAGGGTGGAGGCAAAATGCAAGCGATGCAAGCATCTTCAAGAAGCAATAGTTGAGAGGCAGGAGGTAATCCCGAAGAAAACAGAGTTCACAAGTACGCCCTGCCCGTCATGCAATGCCATGGATACGGAAGTTTTTGAGCAGGACATCGTTGATTATCTGGAGATTCTTGCAGCAAAGACAGGTTCCCAGCTGGAAGTCATTTCTGGAAGTGCGGAACATGGAAACATGCTTGCAAGCCTTGGAAAGGTAGGGGCAATACTGAGATACAACCCAGGCCATGCTAAGTGATAAAGCCGCGGATTTTTATCGCCAGTTTCAAAAGCTCGTCATCATCCGAGATTTGCCGCTTTGTCCACACGGTCCCTTTGCTGTTGTATCTTGGAATGATATGGATATGGACATGCGGAATGATTTGTTTTGCGGCTCTGCCGTTGTTCTGGCCCAGACTGAATGCGTCAGCTCCTGTCGCATCCAGAATCGCCTTTGCAATTTTTGGCACAATTGAGAAGACATTCCCGACATCGACTGAATCCATGTCAGTGATTCTTTCATGGTGCTCTCTTGGAACGACCAAGCTGTGGCCCACGTCTATTGGATACTTGTCCAGAAAAGCTACATGGCGCTCGTCCTCATAAAGAAAATGTCCGTCTCTTTTCCCACTCAGAATGTCACAGAAGATACAGCCCATACATGGCAATGATTTCTGATTTTATTTATTATTTTACGGAGCAAGTTGTGAAAAAACGAACCAGACTGTCGAATGGTTAATTAGGGTAAATTTTGGACTCTGACTATCCGATGGGTCGAAAAGAGAGAAGAGAGCGCGAAGAAAAACGTGAGAATTATGCCACTAAACGCTCTGCAGCAAAAAGAAAAGAGACCGTAATTGCCATAGGTGTTTTGGCAGGCATTGCAGTAATTGTAGGCTATGCAGTATGGATGTTTGTCAACATGTCTGACAGCGCTCCAGGCGGCCCAGAAAACGCCGAAGCCTTGGGCAGCGAGCACTCGCATGCGGCACTGCTGGTAAAGATATTCGGAGACAAGTTTGATTTTTCAGCCCCAGCATACCAGATAAAGTCACCTTGGATCCATTTTGAGGGAAGGGACGGCTCTACGATACACAAGCATGCCACAGGTGTCACCTTGGGGTATCTCTTTGACACGTTAAAGATAGGCCTTGATGATCAGTGCTTCGTATTCCAAGACGGCAGAAGTTTCTGTACAAATGACGAATACTCACTGGTGTTTTACGTAAACGGCAAGCAGGTTCCGGACATCAGAGACTATGAGATACAGGATGACGACAGGGTTCTGATTTCATACGGGACTGAGACTCCAGAAGAGCTGCAATCACAGCTGCTGGAATTGGACAACCAAGAGATCATCAGATAGAACTTTCAGGTTTCTTCCTTTGTGGTAAATTGGGCCATCTTGTCAAACAGCATATAGTAGCCACATCTAGTGCACTTGAGGACGGTCAGATCGGTAGTAAGAAACTCCTTGTCTTCAAACCTGCCGCTTAGCTTTACGTTCTTCCCTGCAATCTCAGCCTTGTTGCTTTTGCACACCGGGCATTCAAGTGATTTTTGCTCCACGACACATGTGAAAGAAATTGCCATTTAAACAATGAGGATTCGGGTATGCAATTTCATAACTGAAGATTAATCAGACATATTCAAGAATTCAAGTTTTGTAAATCTCATGCGCCAAGTCTCAAGAAGGACTGCTTTCGTGTCATCCAGACTATCGCAGACAATGACAAGATCAAGGTAATTGCCACCAGTCCTCCAAATTCCGGCACTATCGTAGTCCCACTTATGGTGATTGATTTTGCATGAGAAGGAATATCGTTGATCACCAGAACGGTTGCTTTGCTTTCAGATTCCTGTGAAAACCCTTCTGTCATGACACCGTCAACAGATACTGATGAGATTCCGCTGATCAACGCAGTTGGCAGCGATATGGTCAGCGTATTGTCATCGTTTATCGTGTTTCCCTTTAATTCAAGCGTGATTGACTTTTTGCTTTCGTCAATGCTGGCGTGGTTTACCAGTCGGTTGAACTTGTATTCCAAATCAAACGTATTGGTGCCATCCCCGAAATCAGAGCCAACTTGTGGCAGAACGCTGTAACCGCTGCCCACACTCACAAGACCTGTCCTCCAAGGATGAATGGTGCAGTAGTATGGGAATTCCCCTATCTCGGTAAATTGTTTCATGAAGAACTTTCCAGGGCCAATCTTGCCACTGTCAAAGATCCCATCAGGGCCAAGTCCAGAGGTTCCAGAAGTCACGGTATGTGCAACAGTGTCAGCGTTTTTCCAAAAAATTGTGTCATTGACTATAATCTCGATGAACCCTGATGTGTCACCGTCCTTTTCGCTTGACCAATGAAACGGGGCCGACATGTCAGCAGAACCAGAGGGGATGTTAATGTCATATGTTGACTCTGCAAATGCAAAAGACAGTGACGTGGCCATGGCCGCAAAGGCGATTACAGTCCAGACTAGTTTCCTCAATCACAGTACTGCCAAATTTTTTGAATTTAAAGACTGAGTGTGATTTTCAATCATGAAATGACAGATTATCGCGCGTATGACAGGGTTTGCCGAGACATGATACTGAGATCAGACGTGGTTGGATTGTGTCATTCGGATATTGTTGATGCTATAAATCTGGAAAGGATTTTTTACTGAGTTTGGTTTGCCTTTTTTGTGTTTTTTAAATCGCAACTTGTTATTGGCGTGGCAATAGGTGCGGCAGTATTGATTGGATTGTTTTTCATTCCCGTCAACGAATTTGCAGGAACGGCATCACAACACTCAGAATCACCCCCACCCATACTTGTCTTAAGCAACTATCCAGAAGATTTTGAGATTACTCCAATCAGATGTGCAATAAAATCAGACATTGTGGAATTCCAATTCAGCGTAGAGAACAAGCTAGATGAAGATTACAGACTGGAGATACATTTGGTATTAAACGATAAAAACGAAGAAAACCTGTCAAGAGACGGAATCCTTATTGAGACACATGCAGGCAAAACAACACTTGAGAGTCACAGCACACCGTTCAATTCAGATATGAAGACATGCGGGATTGAGTTGAAACGTGCTGAGAAAATGCTGTAGAGCAGTCCATCCAAAGCCGCATCAGACGGAGAACATGCAAGACATCCCAACAGCCAAGCGATACAAAAAACTGAAATCCGTCATGTCATCTGTATGCCAGATGTTATCTGTTTTGCCAGTTTTTCTGCGCGGCAGTTTTCAGGATTAAGGCTACTTTATATCCCGCCTGTATTCACTCATTTTTTGAAGTGGTTATTATTATGGATAAGTTTTGTGAATGTTCAAGTTTGACACGCATGCCTTTGCGCGGTGACAAAGTATTAAACTTAAACTTTGGAGTGTGAGTGTATGCGCATACTGCAGCTGCATTGTGACAGCATAGAATACACCCCTACAAAAAAGGAGATAAAGTCAGCTGAGGACATCGAGAACCCTCAGACGCAAAGCCTCAAGGAGATCGTTGTCGTTTTTGTGGCAATAGAGGAAGGCGATGATTCCTCTGTTGCACAGAATGCGGTTGCTCAGATAAAAAACTCCATGTCAAAAATCGGCTGCAAAAAATTACTACTATACCCATACGCCCACCTCAGTTCCAACTTGGCAAAGCCTTCTACTGCCCGGGCATTGCTTAAGGAGATGGAAGACAGCGCATCGGATCTTGAAGTATCCCATTCGCCGTTCGGATGGACCAAGTCATACAAGTTACAAGTGAAAGGACATCCACTAGCTGAGAGTTCCAAGGTAATCACAAAGGATTCTACGGGCTCAAAAGACGACGGCGAGATCACGTCTGAGGCCCTGAAAGGCGAATCCAAGATACGCTCAATTTGGAAGATCATGACTCCTGATGGGACAATGACAAATATCGGCGACTTTGATTTTTCAAAAAACAGGAATCTGGAAATTCTGGCAAAGTATGAGGCGGCAAAGCAACGACGTGTTGATGAGCCGCCGCCACACGTTGCACTGATGAAGAAGATGGGCATAGCAGATTATGAGCCCGCATCAGACTCGGGCAACATGAGGTTTTATCCCAACGGCCGCTTGATAAAATCACTAATTGAGAGATACGTCACTGACAGGGTCAAGGCATATGGGGGATACGAGGTGGAGACTCCAATCATGTATGATTCAGAGCACCCAAGCATGGTCAGTTATTTCAACAGGTTTCCTGCACGACAATACAACATCGATTCGGAAGGAAAAAAGCTATTCTTAAGATTTGCAGCATGCTTTGGCCAGTTCCTGATGGCAAACCAATACCAGTTATCATACAAGAACCTGCCATACAGGCTATACGAGCTTACAAGGTACAGCTTCAGACGCGAGCAGTCCGGCGAGCTAGTGGGCCTGAGACGGTTAAGGGCGTTCACAATGCCTGACTGTCATGCGTTTTGCAAGGACATTGATCAGGCAGTGGAGGAGATCAAGACAAGGTTTGATTTGTCGCAAAGCGTCCTTCATGAGCTTGGAATTGAGCGCTCAGACTATGACATGGCAATCCGTTTTACCGAGGACTTTTACAACGAGAACAAATCCGCAATAGAGGAGATAGTGAAGAAGCACGGCAGGCCGGTGCTTGTAGAAATGTGGAAGGAGAAGTTCTTTTATTTTGTTTTGAAGTGGGAGTTCAACTTTATTGATAACCTTGGAAAGGCATCCGCCCTGTCCACGGACCAGATTGACGTTGAAAACGGCAGCAGGTACGATATTGATTTTGTGGACGAGCACAACCAGAAGCAAAACCCGATAATCCTGCACAATTCCCCAAGCGGTGCAATAGAGAGAATAATTTACGCATTATTGGAAAAAGCGGCAAAAGAGATCAAAGAGGGGAAGAAGCCGCAGTTCCCGTTATGGCTGGCACCTACGCAGGTCAGGGTGATTCCGTTAAAGGAAGAATTCAATGAATTTTGCGAGGGTCTTGTTGACAGAATCTCATCAAACAGCATACGCGCTGACATGGATGACAGAAACGAGAGCGTCGGGAAGAGAATCCGCGAGGCAGAAAAAGAATGGATCAGGTACATTTTGGTAATCGGCGAGAAGGAAGCAGGCTCGCAGAACCTTAGCATACGTGACAGGAATACAGGCGATGTCAGAGAGATATCTTTTGACGATTTCCTAAGCGAGATCAAAGAGCAGACTCAAGGAAAGCCATTTACAGGTTTGAACTTGCCGAAACATCTATCAAAGAGACCCCAATTGATGGTGTAAAATGAGCTTTCTGGACCTATACATGAACAGGAACCCGCTGATCACGGCATCAGACGACGATTCTGAGCCGGTTGCGACCATCTTAGGAGTCCCGTTTGATGCGACCCACTCTTACAAGCCTGGCTGCAGGTTCGGTCCGGACGCGATTCGTGACTCGTTTAACAACATTGAGATATTTCATCCTGATCTTCAGGTAGATTTGGAGACGGTCAACATAGAGGATTTGGGAAACACAAGGCATACTGTCGTGGCATCGGAAATGATTGACATGGTAAAAAAGATCACCGCAGAACTTGTCTCAAGAAAAAGACAGATGTTCATCTTGGGCGGCGAGCATTCCATCACGTACGGGACTTATACCAGCTTTCCAAAAGAGACAGGATACGTCGTGTTTGACGCCCATTATGACCTTCGAGACGAGTTTGCAGACATCAGGCTGAGCCATGCATCATACCTTCGAAGGGTCGTGGAAGAGAGGGGAGCTGAGAATATCCTGCATGTCGGTGCCAGGGCATTTGTCAGGGAAGAGCTGGAGTTCCTCAAAGAAAACAACATCAAGACCATCACAGACAGGCAGGTCAGGGACGGGGACGGGCCGCGTCTTCTGAAAGACTACGTGTCAACGTTCGACACAGTTTATTCCAGCTTTGATCTTGACGTGTTAGATCCGGCATATGCCCCCGGTGTAGGCAATCCAGAAGCTGCAGGCATTACATCAAGGGAGCTATTTGACATGATCCACGTGTTCAGGGAAACAAAGGTCACCGGCGCAGACATCGTGGAGCTGAATCCGTATCACGATAATGGCGCTACCGCGTCCCTGGCTGCAAAGATAATTTCCACCCTTATTGCCATAAACCTGTCCAGGCAATGACTGCGCATTCGGATTGCATGTGTCCTGTTCCTGCCGCCAGGTTTTCTGCGGACATGCAAGTCTAAAAGATTTACATAACATCATATTTTCATTAGAAACTTTTTTCATATTAGTTCTGCTAACATGTGCCTGATCTTGCAGGTTTTGACTCTGCTTTCCCACGAATTCATCCTCATCACTTTATTAGATGGGAAAATTTGAGATATCACATGCTAAACAATCTGAGGGATTTGCTTCGGCCCGCACTTGAGAAGGTCGGCAGGGGATTTGCATCGACAGGGCTGTCGCCTAACTTTTGGACCTTTGTCGGCCTTGCGTTTGCCATGGTCTCTGCAGTAGTCTACGGGCTGGGAATGGAATACGGATTAGTCATTGGCGGTATTTTGTTACTTGTTTCAGGGTTCTTTGACATGGTTGACGGCCAGGTTGCACGGGTCACAGGCAAGACCTCAGCCAAGGGATCATACCTTGATTCGATGTTTGACAAGATTGCAGAGGTAGCGATATTCCTTGGAATCTTGGTCGGAGGCTATGCAGAGCCATACCTTGTGATGCTGGCAATAACCTTGTCCTTGCTGGTAAGCTATGCGCGAGCAAAATCAGACGCAATAAACATAAGGCTTCAGGGAATCGGGATTGGCGAGCGGGCAGAGAGACTGCTGGCAATTGCAATAATAGGGATTGCAGGGTTTATGGAATATGCGGTGATCATAGTTGTGATAATTGCAGGCATTACGTTGATTCAGAGAATGGTCGTCACGACGAAAAGCATTAAAGAAAAAGACTAACGCAGTTTTCCACGCTTTCTTCTGCTGTCTTCTGATCTGATCTTCAGAATTTTGAAATGAATCGCACATGAGATGCAGTAATGCTTCAGTACTGTCGGGGATGCGATGTATGCGCCCTGTGCACGGAGCTCCTTTGCCAATGTGTGCTCGACAAGGTTCAGTCTTGATGTGACTTTTTTTGCCTTGTCCTTTGGAACCGTCTGTCCGCAGTTTGTACATTGCACTGTACCGGAGGAACCCTTTCCTCCTTTTGTACGACCCCTGCTTGCACGCTTAAGTGGCATGAACCTGAACAAATTTGCCTACTTATATTCTTGTAGGATGTCAGCAAATAATTGTCAGTTTATGCCTGAAATGGGCCAAAATTTACCATATCTTTTAATCTGAGATCGGGCTATTTCACATATAAGATGCGAGGCCTGTGTCATCATTGTTTTTCATCGGGAGTTGAAATCGAAGTGATCAAGGGCACAACTCTCTGCAAAGACTGCATTGAGGAAAGCAATGCAAAAAACTAAATCATAACAGGGCAGATCAGATGAGATGAGACTGGCTGTTTTTTCCCACTGTGCCATAGACTCCATATGCCTTGAGGATCAGACATATGAGCAGATTGGAGGCGCAGCATGTTACTGCGGACTGACTGCGCACGAATTCAAGTTTGACGTGGACTTGTTCACAAAGATGGGCCCGGATTTTCCAAAACAGTACCTTACTCAGAACAGGATAAACTTTGCAAATGCCGAATCCAAAAAGAACACTACCAGGTTCAACATCTCAATTGCGGGTTCCGACAGGGTCCTGAAACTTGAAAATGAGTGCGAGCCAATCGATTATTCCGGCACTGATGCTGACGGCCACCTTGTCAGTCCCATATACCACGAGATAACAGACGACATTTTTAGAAAAATAAAAAACGACTCGAGCTTTCTTTTCATAGACCCGCAGGGATTTCTGAGAAGAAAGGACCTGCAGAACAATGTCTTTTTGGAAAAGACCGACCTTGATCTGTCCGGCGTCGATGCAATCAAGGTCAACCCTGAAGAGTCCAGGCAGATTGTCAGCGGCACGCATGATGAGATGATGATGGCATTACAGAAGAAAGGCGCAAAGTATGTTTTGCTGACAGACAAAGAAAACGTCTCCCTCCTGGTGAAAGACAAGGTATACTCCATAGTACTTCCAAACAAGCAAATCCATGACACGACCGGCATAGGCGACATCTTTTGCGCGACATTTACCTGCACGATGCTCAAAGAAAAAGACTTTTTGTGGGCATTGTGTTTTGCAGGAGGCGCAGCCCAGGCCGCACTTGACTCAGGGAACGTGGGCCTGCAAAAAATTCCCTCAAGAGGGACTGTTCAGACAAACGCATCATATTTCTACAACCTGGTGAAGTTCCGGGACCTGTAAGCACCATTCTTTTATTGGACCGGATTGATTCATTCTTCTGTGCAAATAGGAATTTACGGCTCGGGGACTGCCGAGTCTGCAGCAAAGACGGTAAGGAAGATTCTTGACGACTCTGGAATCAAGTCGTTTCCGATTGGCAAATCCAAGAACAGGGAGTCTGACTGCGTCATCGTCTTGGGCGGCGACAAGGGGGTCAGAAATTATTTTCACAGGACGTTTGATTCCGTCTCCCCAGTACTAGGGATAAGCGAGGGAGAGGCAAGCGGGTTCTTGGCCCAGGTCGAACTCAGGGAGTTTTCCGCATATGTCAACATCCTAAAAAAACAAAACTATGCCATAGAGGAGGTTCCTCGGCTCGGAGTGAAGATTGACGGAAAAAACGTGTACCCTGTACTAAACGATGTCGCAGTGTTCTCATCAAAGAGTGCGATGCTGATGGAGCATACGCTTCGAGTGAACGGTGACGAAGTATGGCACGACAACAGCGACGGCATAATCGTATCTACGCCGATTGGATCCTCGGCATACTCCATGTCTGCAGGCGGGCCGGTGCTGTTCCAGGATTCTGCGGTATTTGAGATTATTTCCGTAAACTCGCTTGACGTCACAAGAAGGCCGATTATCGTTTCCAACAAGAGCTCAATCGAGATTGACGACATATATGCAAGATTGCACTGCGAGGCCATTCTTGACGGCCTTGACAGGTACAAGGTGACCAAAATCGTCGAATGCTCCCAGTTCTTTCCGCCCGCAAAGATCATCAGACTCAAGAAGGACTCTACTGCGATTTCGGCACTGGCAAAGAAAGTGCATCTGGCAGAAGAGCTGCTCAGCATGCCTCCAAGCTCAAAGCTGCTGCTGAAGACACTGGAGTACGAGGGCGCGCTTACCCAGAAGGACCTGGCAAACAAGACGCTGCTTCCTGACAGGACTGTCAGACTGGCCCTGAGCCACTTGCTGAAAAAAGGATACGTGAAGAAGAAGATATCGATCAGGGATGCCAGGCAAAAAATTTACGAGATATCAAAAATAGAATGATCCCTTTTGATTCATTGCAGATAATTCAGACAGGAATACCAGCCATCAGAACTATCAGTATGCAGTTTATTTTTCTGCTGATGCTTTTACGAATGCCTCAAAGACTTCCTCTGGAAATCCAGGCCTGCTGTTGAACTCAGGATGAAACTGGACACCCAGATAAAATTTGTGTGACGGTATTTCAAGCATCTCCATTCTTTTTCCCCCGTCGCTTTCAGCCGAGAATATCAGCCCGTTTTTTTCAAACTCCGGGATGTATTTTTTGTTGATCTCGTATCTGTGCCTGTGGCGCTTGCTGATTATGGCCTTGCGGTAAATCTTATGCGCGTTTGTGTTGTCTTTGATTAGTATCTCATTTGCCCCCAGTCTGAGTGACCCGCCCAAATCTGAAACGCTTTTTTGTTCCGGAAGCAGGTCGACGACAGGGTTCATTGCATCGGCTTTGATCTCAGTGGAGTTCGCATCGTCCAGTCCGAGCACATTCCTTCCAAACGCTATTGCTGCCAGCTGAAACCCGAAGCATATTCCAAGGTAGGGTATGTTTTTCTCACGTGCAAAGTTCGCAGTCCAGATGATTCCCTCTGATCCTCTTGTGCCAAACCCTCCAGGAACCAGGATGCCGTCATACTCTGACAAGATGCCATAGTCTTCGATTGACTCTGAGTCTATCCAATCGATGTCAATTGATCTGCCTATTTTTGCCCCTGCATGCCTTAACGCATGGTTTACGCTGACGTAGCTGTCTGCAAGTGTGACATATTTTCCAACCATCGCAATCCTTGTCTTCTTGTCCTCATGGTTTACCATGCTCTCCACGATCCTGTTCCATTGGTCCCACTTGGCCGACGTGTTTACCATGCCAATCTTTCCAAACTTTGTAAATATCGAGTCCATGATGCCCTGATCATAGAGCATCTGCGGGACCTTGAAAATCGACTTTGCGTCATGGCATGACAGGACGTCTTTTGGCGTGACATTTGTAAACATCGCAATCTTTTTCTTGGTTTTCTCTTCCAGCGGGAGAGTGCATCTTACTGCCAGAAAGTCCGGCTGTATTCCTATCCTTCTGAGCTCCTGGACGCTGTGCTGGGTAGGCTTTGTCTTTTGTTCCCCAACCACGTCAAGCGATGGCGCCAGCGTCACATGGACAAAGATCACGCCTTGCGGGCCTTCCTCAACCCTCATCTGCCTGAGTGCCTCAAGAAACGGCAATGATTCGATGTCACCTACAGTGCCACCGCATTCTACAATCAAAAAGTCTAATTTCTCATCCTCTGCAATCTTTCTAATCCTGTTCTTTATCTCGTCAGTCACATGCGGGATGATCTGGACGCATGCCCCCAGATACTCCCCTTTCCTTTCCGCCTCAATCACAGAAGAGTAGACTTGGGCCGTCGTGATGTTGTGGCTCTTCAGGATATTCTGGTTTAGAAACCTCTCATAGTTTCCAATGTCCATGTCGCATTCTCCTCCGTCCTCAGTGACAAAGACCTCGCCATGGGCCACCGGATTCATCGTCCCTGCATCATAGTTAAGATACGGATCTATTTTGACGCAGGATACTTTTTGATCCGCCAGCTGCAGCAGTTTTGCAATTGAGGAGGTAGTCACTCCTTTTCCAAGTCCTGACATCACACCCCCCGTCACAAAGATAAACTTCGTCTGCACATCGGTGAAACAAGCATCTGGTTTTTGTATGTTTTGTCGATCTTGAATGATTGAAATACCGGATCATATCCAATGATACTGTGAGAGTGCTTTTGGTTTTGTCATTATTTGCAGTGTCCGTTATCGGGTTTGGCAGTCTAGCCTTTGCCGAGACATATGATATCAAGATCCCCTCCGGCGCGGCAGATCCTAACGCCCCTTATTTCTGGTCTGAGAAATCAACCGGCGTTACTACGGGCGAGATTACCATACATCCTGGCGATTCTGTCACATGGAGCAACTCGGATACCGCGTTTCATACCATCACATCAGTTACCAAAGACGGGCAGGTCGACGGGTTCTTTGACAGCGGCTTTTTCACCGCAGGAAAGCATTACACCAGGCAGTTTGATGACATTGGTGATTTCTATTATTTTTGCAGCATACACCCTTACATGAACGGGGTAGTCCACGTGGTAAAGGATCCCGGAAGCGTCAGGACAATTGACGGAGTAGCCTCAGGATACAGCAGTGACGGGCTAGGGTTCAGGGTCAAATATGTCCTGGACACAAACATCCAAAACGAGGTCCGTGTGGACCCCAAGGATAGTACGCTTACATTTGTAATTTCTGGCGATACCCTAAGTGATCAGGTTACGCTGATTCTGCCTTCAGAACTAATTGACAACCCGAACACTGTCATGATAGATGGCAGCATGGTGGACTTTGCAATCGAAGACACGTCAGACGGAATAAAGATGACAATCCCGATAGAGCCGCATTCCAAAGAAGTCAAAATCATCGGCACCAGGGTAATCCCGGAGTTCGGGTTCCTTGCAATGGGCGTGTTAAGCATTGGCCTGTTCTCTGCGCTGTTTTTGGCCCGCTCGAAACTTTCTTTGTCCAGATGACTGTCACCTTACAAGTGTACGGAAAAGCCGTCTTTTTTCAATAAATTTTTGCGTCCTGTACCGCAGTTTTTTTATTTTTCTTTGTGCAAGATATGCCGAGAACATCAGGTATGGCAGTCAGAACTGAAAATTAACAATCCCCTCAGCCAGTTTGTGTCCGACTGCCACACTCTTGACGGCTCACAGGACTGTCTGCTTTTTGAGGCTTCTGGTAAACTCTGCAATTTTTGACCGCAGCCTGTCCTTCGGTGTCTTCTCGATTAGCTTCAGGTATGCGCTGCCAACTATTACCGCGTCAGCGCCTGCCTTCACGTATGTCCTGACGTCTTCTGGCGTCGAGACACCAAACCCTATCCCTACAGGGATCTTGCCTCTTGTCTGCCTTTTCACGTTCCTGATTGCGTCTAGCGTGTAACTCTTGATTCCTGCCTTTGCCCCTGTCGTACCAAATACCGCGACAAGGTACAGAAACCCTGTGGATGCCTCGGAGATTTTTTGTATCCTGTCCTTGCTGGTGTTTGGCGATATCAGAAAAATGGTGTCCGTGCTGTCCTTTGCAGCCTGGATGTACTCTCTTGATTCCTCTACTGACATGTCAGGGAGTATGAACCCGTCAATTCCCGCCTTTTTTGCATCTGCGATAAATCTCGTATATCCCGCATGATACAGTATGTTCGTATACGTCATCATTACAAGCGGGATGTCAGTCACTTTTCTTATCTTCTTGACAATCTCAAAATACTTTGAAATGGTTGTCCCGTTCTCAAGCGATACGGTGCTTGCGTTCTGGATGACAGGGCCGTCAGCCAGCGGATCTGAAAACGGGAACCCAAGCTCTATGATGTCTGCCCCGCCGTCTACCAGTCCCTGCACGGCTGCAATCGTTGCCTTCTCGTTTGGAAACCCTACCATGATGTACGATATCAGAGCCCTCTGGTTCTTTGCAGCAAGGTCTGCAAACTTTTCTTTAATCCTTGACATGCCCATCCAGATAGTTCTGTACCTCTTCGACGTCCTTGTCCCCTCTGCCAGACAGCGTGACCACGATTGACTCTGATTTCTTTCCTTTTCTTGCAACCTTCATCGCTTCGGCAATGGCATGAGACGATTCAAGCGCAGGGATTATTCCCTCTGTCCTTGTCAGTGTCAGAAATGCCTCAATCACCTCCTTGTCAGTAGCTGAGTGGTATTTGATGCGCTTTGTGTCCTTATAGTATGAGTGCTCAGGGCCTACTCCAGGGTAATCAAGTCCTGCCGAGATGCTGTGTGTCTCTGTAATCTGGCCCTCCTTGTCCTGGAGCAGATATGTCATCATCCCATGCAGTACGCCCTTGCTTCCGGCAGACAGCGTCGCAGAGTGCATCTTTGATTTCAGCCCGTGCCCTGCGGCCTCCACGCCGATGATTTCTGCGCTGGTGTCGACAAGCGGATAGAACGTTCCGATTGCGTTGGAGCCGCCGCCCACACATGCTATGACGCAGTCAGGTGCCTTGTTGTTTATCTTCTTCATCTGCGCCTTGATTTCCTTGCCAATCACGCTTTGAAAGTCCCTTACCATTACTGGATACGGGTGCGGCCCCACTGCAGAGCCGAGGAGATAGTATGTCGTCTCCACGTTGGTAATCCAGTCCCTTATCGCGTCGTTGATTGCGTCCTTTAGCGTCATGGACCCTGATTTTACAGGATGCACCTTGGAGCCAAGCATATTCATCCTGTACACGTTTAGCTTCTGCCTTATCGTGTCCTTGTAGCCCATATACACCTCGGACTTCATTCCAAGTGACGCGCATGCCATGGCAGTAGCGACCCCGTGCTGCCCTGCCCCGGTCTCAGCGATGATTCTTTTCTTGTTCATTCTTTTTGCAAGGATTGCCTGGCCCAGAGTGTTGTTGATTTTGTGGGCCCCCCCGTGCAGCAGGTCCTCTCTTTTGAGATAGATTTTTGCCCCGCCGATTTTTTCTGAGAGGTTCTTTGCATAGTACAGCGGCGTCGGCCTTCCAGCATATACCCTGAGATAGTAGTCAAGCTCCTTTTTGAAGCTGCTGTCATTTTTGAACTTGAGATAATTTTCCTCCAGCTCCTCGATTGCGGGAACCAGCGTCTCTGGTATGTACTTCCCACCAAACTCCCCGAACCGGCCGTCTTTAGGATACTTCAATACGCATTCACCAGCCTTCTTACCTGCTCTTCAATATTGTCATTTTTCATTATGCTTGATCCTATCAAGAATGCGTCAGCACCGCACTTTTTTAGATATCTAATGTCCTCAGGAGTGTCAATGCCGCTTTCAGAGAGAATCAGCCCTGTCCTTTCGGATCCCGAAAGGATTCTCTCCGTTGTCCTCAGATCAATTTCAAGCGTGTCAAGGTTTCTGTTGTTGATTCCGATCAGGTCCGCATCAGTGTTAAGCGCGTTTTGGAGCTCCTGCTTTGTGTGGACCTCAAGCAGGATGCTCAGTCCCTGCCTGTGCCCGTAGCCTATGATCTCGTCAATGTCTGAGAGGAACTTCTGATCAAAAAGGGACTGGATGAGAAGCATATAGTCTGCCCCTATCTTTTTTGCAGCGTCAATCTGGACTTTGTCAATCATTATGTCCTTCATCAGCATCGGGACGTCCACTGCCTGCCTTACCTTCATGAAGTACTCTGGTGAGCCGTTGAACAGGTGCGGCTGGGTCAGCACCGAAAGGGCCTTTGATCCTCCGGCAATCATCTGGTGCGCGATGCTCACCGGATCTGCCAGCGTCCTGATCTTGCCCAATGATGGGGATGAGAACTTGATCTCAGTCAGCAGTGTCGGATGCGGGTTCGTGCTGATGATCTGCTTGAAATCCTGAGCCGACTTTTTCAGATTCGCGTCTATCTCATAGACGCCTTCATCGATTGCCATCTGGGAGTTGTTAACAAGCTTCCTCAGGATGTTCTCAGCCATCTGCAACCTCCTTTAGCTTTGATATGTCGCCAGTGTCCTGGACAAACCTCTTCAGCAGTGCAAACGCCTTGCCGCTGTCCATCGTCTCCAGTGCAACCTGTATTGCCTCCTCAAAGTTTTTGCAGACGTTTGCGACAATCAGTCCGCCAGCCGCATTAAGCGCGACAGTCTCCATCATGGGCCGGTTTGCAGTGCCGTTTAGCACCCCTACAAACGACCTGATTGCGCCGTCTCTGGAGCTGACCTGTATGTCCTTCAGCGATGACTTGTGCAAGCCCAGCACCTCAGGATCAATTGCGTTCATCAGCACCTTGCCGTCCTTTAGGACACATACTCGGTTGACTGAGCTTGTAGAGAACTCATCCATGCCGTCATCTGAACGGACTGTCATGATGTTTTCTGCCCCCCTCCTCTTCAGAATAAGCGGCAGCCTGTCCAGATACTCTGCAGAGGACACGCCGACCAGCTGGCTTGTCACGCCGGCAGGATTTGACAGCGGGCCCAGAAGGTTAAAGGCAGTTCTTCTCCCAAGCGTCTTTCTTGCCGCAGACACGTGTCTCATCGCGGGATGGAACTTTTGTGCAAACATGAAGCAGATGCCGTGCTTTTGCAGAATGTCTGCAATGCTTGCAGGCTCCATATCCAGGTCATATCCGAAATGCTCAAAGACGTCCGCGCTGCCAGAGACTCCCGAGCTTGAGCGGTTCCCGTGCTTTGCAACAGTCCCGCCAGCTGCTGCCACGACAAATGACGCGGCAGTAGATATGTTAAATGTATGAAGGCGGTCTCCCCCGGTCCCGCACATGTCAATTATGGTCCCCTTGTTTCTGGGCTTAACTTTAAGTGAGAATTCCTGCATTTTGTCCAGCATCCCAAGCAACTCGTCGTCTGTCTCCCCCTTGTCTGCCAGGTATGACAAAAAGTCGGCATTTTGCGAGTCGCTTGTCCTGCCCGACAGGACATCTGCCATTGCCTGGCTCATCTGCTCGTATGTAAGATCCGTCCCTTCCTTCAGTGCCAGAATCAACTCTGAGATCATTTCCTTTTCTCCCTTACCTGCCTGACAAAGTTCCCAAGAATCTTTTTGCCGTCCTCGGTCATTATCGACTCCGGATGGAACTGCACCCCTTGGATGAGGTGCTCCTTATGCTGTACTGCCATCACCTCCCCGTCGTCTGCTGCCGTCGCAGTCACCTGCAGGACGTCAGGTATCACCGTCTTGTCTCCGACCAGGCTGTGATATCTGGTGGCCCTGAAAGGGTTTCTTACGCCCTTGAACAGCTCCGAATCCGCATGATCAACGGGGCTTGTCTTGCCATGCCGCACGCAGCCGGCATTTGTGACCTTGCCGCCAAACGCGTCAATTATTCCCTGGTGTCCAAGGCATACTCCCAGTATTGGCGTCTGGGATCCCAGTTCCTTTATCACGTCACTGCAGACCCCAAAGTATTTCCTGTCCTCAGGGGTGCCGGGGCCAGGGGATATTATTATCGCGTCATATCTTCTTTTTCTGATTTCGTCAAGCGTTATCTTGTCATTTCTGATCACGTCGCACTCCACGCCAAGCTCCCCGAGATACTGGGCAATGTTGTACACAAACGAGTCATAATTGTCAATGATTAGGAATTTCAATCTGATGCCTCCCTTAATGCCTGGAGCATTGCCCCTGCCTTGTGCTCTGTCTCCTTGAACTCGTTTTCTGCCACAGAGTCTGAAACAATGCCAGCACCTGACTGCACAAACCCTGCACCGCCTTCGATGAATATGCTCCTGATTGCAATTGCAAAGTCGCAGCATCCGTTGTAAGAGAAATAGCCTACTGCCCCTGCATATGGCCCCCTTGCTTCCGTCTCCAGCTCGTCTATGATCTCCATTGCCCTGACCTTCGGGGCGCCAGAGACCGTCCCTGCCGGGAATACTGCTTGAAACGCATCAAACATGTCGTTTTCAGGCGCCAGCCTGCCTACGACATGGCTGACAATGTGCTGGACGTGACTGAATCGTTTTATCTCCATCAGGGATTCTAAGTGGACCGTCCCGTACTTGCATACACGGCCGATGTCATTTCTGCCAAGGTCCACAAGCATCGTGTGCTCTGCCAGCTCCTTCTCGTCACGGATTAGCTCCTCTGACAGCTGCCTGTTCTTCTCCTCATCATCAGTGACTTTCCTGGTTCCCGCAATCGGGAATGTCTCCACCTTGTCGCCGGTTATCCTGACCAGCATTTCAGGGGATGCGCCAATGATTGTTTTGGAGTCCTGCTTCAGGTGATACATGTAAGGTGACGGGTTCAAACTCCTTAGCGTTTTGTACAGTGTCAGCGAGTCGCCGCTTGTATCAAATGCAAATTTCCGGGACAGGACGACCTGGAAGACATCCCCGTCACGGATGTATTTTTTTGCCTTGTTTACGATTTCAGAATATTCTTTTTCGTCCATGTTTGGCCTTGCATCGCTGGAGACGAATTTCCCAAACGAGCCATCCCCCATGACAAGACGGTCAAACCTGTTTTCATCATGGTAGAAATAAAACAGCTTTTTGTGCAGGTTGTCATACAGTATGCCGTCGTCATAGATTCCAAACTCCATCAGCGTCTGGGGCGAGCCGTGCGAGTCACCAATGTCCTCGACGAGCCTTATTGCGTCATAGTTTACAATCCCTACCGCGCCGCCAAGATACCTGTATCTCTGATCATCGGACTTTCCAAGCAGTCTCTTTAGTTCCTCAAAAGGATTGTCAGTAAAGAGGATCTCCTTGCTGCCGTCCCGCGTTATTTCCACCCTGTCTGAGAATCCCTTGAAGATTGTCTTTGGATCAAAGCCCATCACGGACGTCTCAGAGAGGACCTCGGGGCCGGTAAGGGACTCGAAGAGAAAGGAATGAGAGTAATTTCTTGAGATTTTATTGTAAATTTGAAACTGGTTTTCAGACAAGTCTAGGGAAACTATTTTTGCCTGAGTCTTTCCAAAGGTGTCCACCCATAAGGATGGTTCTGACGGTTTATTATTTAAACTGATTATCTGGGTTTGCGCAATTTTATTTGTTAAAAACTGCCGATTTGTCAGGCATAGGAGGGTTACGGTATAGTACGGTACCTTTATAGGACAGTTGATCGCATCAGCATCATGCGAGGGACAAAACAGAAGATCATGCACAATACGCAGGTACTTGCACAGAACATGCCTACTTCGGTAAGCAGGGTCGAATGCTATATCTGCGGAAAGGGGCTAGAGGAGGGTCATTCCATATCGGCCAAGACGTTACCAAACGGGATAGTATTATTTTGTGACATTCATTGTTCATTACAATAGCCGGCAGATGCATTGTTCGATAGGAAATAACTGCCGTTTAACGTCTTTTAGAATGACAATCAGATTCAAACTGTAGGTTAGCAAATTTTCCGGTTCAACTTCCAATAAAAATCAAGAAACAACTGATTTCAGTTTTTTATGGGAGTTCAAATTATACTGGGAGCACAACGTGTATGGGGATATAGTTAGAACAAAAGATTTTGCACTAACTTTTCTCAGGTGTAAAGTAGGAAAATGATTTTTTTGGACATATCTAGAGCCATACATGTTACATTAAATTTCATGCCTAAAACAATCAAGAATTGCGACAGGTTTTTGGTGATTGGAATAGCAGAAAATTTTAGTGTTCTTACAAGGAACCACACTAGAACAAACATTGTATCCAAAAGACATTGAGTTCACAGGACAATAACTAATGATACCAGACCCTCTTCTTAAAGCAATTCAAGCAAAACGTTGTTTGTTATTCATAGGTGCAGGATTTTCCAAAAATGCTGAAATGCCAAATGGGTTAACAATGCCTAGTTGGAATGAATTGGCAATAGGATTGTCAAAAGATCTGAGAGAAAAATCGAATGAACCATTAATTGCTGCATCAAATTATGCAAAAGAATTTGGTACGAATGAACTCATACGAAAATTATCTGAACTTCTACATGTATATGCCGCAAAACCAGGAAAAGTTCATTGTAAATTAACTACAATAGTTGCATTTGATACAATTGTAACTACAAACTTTGAATCATTGTTAGAGGATGCTTTTTTCAATAAAAAACCAATCCATGTGATCGCAGGTGATGAACATATTGGAAAATATTCGCCGTCTACTCATACAAACATCATAAAAATTCATGGTGATTTCACACATCATAGAGACATTGTTATAACACAAGAAGATTATGAAAATTTCCTAGATAGGCATCCTGTATTAGCTACAAATCTTGCAGCATGGCTTTCAACAAAAACACCTTTGTTTATTGGATATAGTTTGAGTGACTCTCATTTTCAACAACTGCGTCATATTCTTAAAAAACAGCTTAGGGATTTTATGAATAAAGGATATATAGTATTATTTGATGCTGATGAAAAGAAAATAAACGAATATGAAAACGACGATCTTATTGTTATTAATCTAAAAACGAAAGATACGACAAGAGAGAAAGTATTATTAGAATTTCTTTGTCAGATTCAAGATTATGTTTCAATTAGAGACACAGATTATGCGGAATTACCTACAAAAGAGCATATCCAAAAAGATACTGAATTCCTTGGCTCAGGGGAAAACTATGACATTCAAACAGGTAAAATAGTTAACGCATTTTCAGAATTTGAAGATACATTACGAGATGCATTGAGAAATTATGGAATAGAAGAGAACAGATTAAACCGCTCATTTTCATATCTAGTCAAAACGGCTGCTCAAAATGGAATCTTAGATCCTAATAATGTAGGAGAATTAACAAGAATTCGTGGCATTCGAAATAAAATTGTGCATACTAAATACAATCCTACGTCCAATGAGGTGGATTATGTTACAACTATGATCAAAGATGCATACAAACAAATTTCTCAAATCAAACATCTTGATGAACTAACTACAATAAAGCTTTTTACAAACAAAACAACTTATGATGAAAATACACCCATAATCATTACCGGAAATGTTAATCCAAGACTTCCAAATGTGCCAGTATCATTAAGAATAGTCAATTCAAAAAACCAAGCTGTTGCTATTTTCCAAGTAGATGTTGACACTTCGTGGGATTTTAAAGCAGAACACACACCAGAAGGCCCTCTTTGGAATCATTCTGAGAATTATACGATCTTAGCAACTTGTGGAAATGCTAAAAATCAACAAAGCGTAAAAATCACCTTCATAAAGAAAAATGTTTCAAAATTATTATCCAATATAATACAACTAGATGATGAAAGTTACGATTTATCTTATCTAATTAATGGAGGCGATCTGAAAAATATTCTGCCAGATCACGATTCTAATTCCCTAATCTTCAAAATATCTGCAATTTCAAGAGGAGAGTTATTTGTGACATTACCTAGATCATTGATTGATTCAAAGAGAAACTCTCAGGATGAGGAGTTTATTGTATTGGCCGATGGTGATGAAACGTTAATTGATGAAAGACGATTTGACGATCATAGAACATTATCTATTGAATTTCCAGAGAATACGACAGAAATAGAAATAATTGGGAGTCAGTTGGGAGGAAAAACAATTCAATCATCTAATATCGTAAGACCTCTCAATGGTTCTGGAGCTCCTAGAGACGATGGAAAATATCTAGATCCACAGACATTAATCATAAAAAAAGGACAAAAGATAGTATTTTTGAACACTGATACTGTGGCACACACATTTACAGCAGAAACAGCAGAAGGCGGTCCGAGTGGCGAATTTGATACAGGTTTGCTTATGCCAGGAAATTCATTCGAATATGTTCCTGACAAAGCAGGAGTGATTCATTATTTTTGCATGGTTCATCCCTGGAAAGTTGGGAAAATCATTGTAAAATAATATTCTAAACGTATCTGTCAAACAAATAACATCATGACGAATTGTTTTATGTGCTCTAGATAGAGCCTTTTTTTATTTTCATACTGTTACAATATTTTACAGATTGTATTTTTTATTTTACAATAATATTTTTCCATGTAACATTACCCTATTCTCCTGAAAAATCATGCGTGATAACGATATCATAACGTTATTTTTTGTGCCTGACAGTGTTACAATAACGGCTCGTTTTGTTACTCTGGGCACAAATAACAACATCTGATCAAGATTCTGTTTTTTGTCAGTAATGTTATTTGAAACAAAAAGTATTCTCAATAACGTTACAGCCGTTGTATCTTATCCAGTGTCTTGGAATAGGCCCTTGTCTGTTTTCCCTGAATGATGTTATTTTTCAGATAATGCAGGGTTGACTTGCTTATTCCCATCTGTTTTCTCTGGTGTGGAGTGATGCCAAGAATTTTGTTACTCAGTAATGTGGTGTTTTTGTTACTGGGATGGATCTTTGGGATGGCAAACTCCAGTTCTTTCTTTTTATCTACAATAAAATTCGCAAACTGTTGCAAAGTATCTTGCAAGATAATTTTATATGAATACTGTTTGTTATTCTTGTAATCGTATCTGGCATTAAAGTTTGCATTCATCTTTGCAACATTTTCTCAGAATCAGTTCAAGCATTCGGCCTGCTCTGCAGCGTGACGTACAGGTCGATTGCCTTGCCATCCCTGTTTACGGTAAGCAGCATCTTGTCCCCGACGTTCTTTGTCGAGATGTGGTATATTATGTCGCTCATCGACCTTACAGGCTGCCCGTCCACTGCAGTTATGATGTCTGCACTTTGAATCTCCTGCCTGTTGTTGTATGCTGCCTCATGCAGCCCTGCCTTCTTTGCAGGCCCGTCCTCTATGGTGCTCACTATTGCAACTCCCTTGAAGTTTTTAGGCAGCCCCAGCGCGTCTGTAATCTTGGATGTCACGTCCATTCCGGATATCCCAAGCCACGGGTGCTCGTATGCCCCGTTTTTAATCAGGGCAGGGACTATCCTGCTGATTGTGTTTGACGGTACTGCAAACCCTATCCCGGAGAACTCGCCTGTCTTTGTCTGTATGGCAGTGTTCATTCCAATCACCTGGCCGTTGATGTCAAGCAGTGGGCCGCCAGAGTTTCCAGGGTTTATTGCAGCATCAGTCTGGATTATGTCAGGTATTGAGAAGCCTCCATTGTTCTGGGTCGGCAAGAGGCGTCCAGTCTGGCTTATTATTCCGGTCGTCATTGTGTTGCTTAGTCCGAAGGGGTTACCGATTGCAATTGCCGGCTCGCCGATCATCAGGGCAGACGAGTCTGCAAGCTCAAGGGGCCTTGCGGCCTCATCAAGACTTGTTATTTCCAGCACTGCAATGTCGTTGTATGCATCAGTCCCAATCACCTTGGCAGGATAAGAGTTTCCGCTGTTAAATGCCACCTCTACGCTGTCTGCACCTTCCACGACATGGTTGTTTGTCACGATGTGCCCGGAATTATCATATACAAACCCGGAGCCCAGCCCGACGGCATTCTGATCCAGTGGACTGCCGTTTATGATGATGCTGGTATTGGTGGTTGTCCTGGTGCTTGTGATTTGCACAATCGAGTCATTTACCTGGTTGTAAATCCTGGTGTAGGTGTCATCATACTGTTTGAAAGGCTTGGAGACGTCTTGCGTGTTGGCCGCCAGTGCCCCGCTTAGCAGGTTCTCATCTGCGGATTTGGTTTGCGCCAGATCCTGCGATTCAGGACTAGGCAGATAGATTAGCAGTGACGCTATGGCCAACGAAAGAACTGCAATTGTTGTTATCTGGAGTTTTTCCCTGGATTTCATTTTTTACACCTCAAAGCATGATGCTGTTTTTCAATCTTTTTCAAGAGTGAAGAGGCAGTTGATGCTATTGAATATTGATTAACAATGTTAATTGAGGCTCCAGGCCCGTCCCAGATACGGCATGATCTTTTCTTGACAGCACATGCAGGCCATGCTGCGTCTTTCATAAATTCAAAATATCCTGAAATTGCACAACAGGATCATCGACGTATGACATGGGGAGGTCTTTTGTGTACGATGCACGCATCACTGCAAAAAACCATCAGGAAAAGTATGGCAGCATGGAATGATCTGATTGCACCGTTGCGACAAATAATCGACAGTGCTTTCTGTTCTGGCTGCGCTATTTCTTGTATGCAAATACACGGTATAGATCATTAGAATCCTTTGAGGTATATGTCCAGTCATTCACATTGTCTGTGATGTCAGCAAACACTTCCTGGACCTTTGGATGCAGCCTGTCAAACACGCTCTTCCCAATGACAATCTGGTTTGGTTTTGCAAGCCCCTGAATCTTTGCTGCCATGTTCATCGACGGTCCTATCAGATCAACCAGGGATCTTTTCTCGTCTGAGCCGTACTGCACTACCGTGTTTGCGCCAAAATCAATCCCGATTTTTATCTCAAGCTCGGGCAGCTCCGCATCCTCCTTGCTCAGGATCTTGTTTATTCCGTCCCTTACAACCATCAGCATCGATTCGGCGCATCCTGCAGCGTCGTCAGCTGCCTGCAGCGAGCTTCCCTTCCCCACAAAATATCCTATCACGGCATCGCCAGAAAACTTTAGCACAAACCCGCCGCACTGGCTTATGACATAGGACATCTCCTGGACAAAGGAGCTTATCACGACGGAAAGATTCTCAGGAGGAAGCCTCAGGCTCAGCTTGGTCGAGCCGACAAGATCAACGTAAATGATGGCCATCTCGACCTGCTCGTAGACGTGCTTTCTCAGAAACTCCTCGGAAGCGTCGGCAATTCTTGAGTACCTGTAGCCGTTTTTCAGGGAATCGCGTATGCGCCTCTGGACGTCCTGTATCAGGGTTTCAGAGTCCACCGTCTTGCTTTCAGTCTTTCCCAAAAGCATGTCTATTATGCTGTTTGGCTTGTCTTTGGGGGATGGCATGCTTTCTAGCTAACCAGAATCCACTTAATTATTTTATGATGGTTCAATTGAAAAACGGTCAGACGGTTCTTGACTTTGCTGGATTTACTTAAGGCCCCAGCTTGCTTTGCTTCTCGGGATGATCTTCAGAAAGGGCGCCTCGTTTTCCTTCCAAGGGTCTTTTCTTACCCACTCAAACCTCTTGTGAAAGATGTCATAGAGCCTCCTAAACTCCGGGCCTTCCTCGACAATGTCAGCTCTTCCCTGGATGCATACTGCCTTGTGTCCCCCTGACTTGTATACATCGATTGTAATCCCGACATTCGGGTTGGATTTGATGTTGGCGTACGTCCTTGTTTTGTAGTCTGTCGCAACTATGATGGCGCCATCGTTAAGCACGAATGACACAGGCTTGACGTGAGGGATGTCATCATGAGATGTTGCGATTCTTGCCTCTTCTAGAGACTCTAGAAATGCTGTTTCCTTCTGGTCGAGTTTTTTCAAGTGAAGATCCGTTCTCTTATGTCTGGTATGTGCTTGTAGACGATGTCCCTTACCTTTATCTGGTCCTCCGCTGTCGGCACTTCCTTTTGGGAGCTCAGTATTGCGCCGCCCATTCCAAGGGCCATGCCAAGCACTACCCCATAGACGAATTCCTGCGGGTTCTCGACCTTGAGTGTTTCTTTGTTTTCCTTGATCTCTTCCAAATATGACGGGATTGTTGCCACAGCCCCGTTGATTACTTGAATTATTATTTCCTCTATCTGATCCTCGCTCATGGGTTTCTTCTCTGGCATTTCTTAATAAATTTGCACCCTGACCAATCACTGACGGTTGTGAAAAGATCCAGCGAACATGTCTGATTTTTATGTAAACTCTGTTCCTCCTGATGAACTTTTCCTGTACTCCATGCCAGAGAATTTCCGAACTGCTTATACATTGCAATTACCAATCGCATCATGTGAGTCTTGGCAAGAAAATCGTAATAATCGGCATCCTGGCAATTCTTGCGCAAGCCCTTGGAGCCTTGCTGCTGTAAGACATGGCAATGCATACTTGTGTGCAAAATTGACTTGAGTGCTTACCCTAATGAAGATGCGACTGTTTTCTGCTTGATTTCGGCGACCTTGCCGTTAAACACATCTGATACCATATTCATGATTTCAAATATTGACTCGGCATTTGTCTCCTGCTCGATGTCTGTCAGTTTGTTTTGCAGGTATTCCGTGGATTTTGCGATAAAAGAATGATAGACCATTCCGAAGATGCAGTCGTCTGCGTTTACATCCCAGCTTCCTATTGAAGCATTTACCATGTTGGTGTAAGACGGGATTTGGTTGATCACGATGCTCAGTATCGTCTCAAGCTCTTTTTGATCTTCGGCAGTGAGTTGCATGTGTTATTAGTTGGCATGTCAGAGATTAAAGAGTGTTTGAAGTTAATTTTTGATACCCATTTGCGTAATATTGCGCCCTAGAACGGTGACTTTTCATGCCAGGATTTTTTGGCATCTATCTTGTCCAGAGATGCGGATCATGCTACTAAGATTTTTAATCAAGGTTTTCTGACAAGTAACGTGTTCTCATATTTTACCACAAACGAAGCAAACGAGGCCCTTCCTGACGTGATAAAGAAATTCGAGTACGCGCTGGCTAAGCAAAACGAGGTCAAAAAATTAGAGCGGGAGCTTGAGATGAGCATATCTGGCACGAACTCTTTTGAGGAATACATCCCAATCAAGCAGAAGCTGAATTCCGCAATCACCAGGTTCTACGAGTCTGTCGAGATCCTGGAAAGCACGGGAGTGGCAGTCAAGAGCATAGAGAATGGGCTGCTTGATTTCCCCTCAAAGCGATTCGACGAGGAGGTCTGGCTTTGCTGGAAGTATGGCGAGACCGAAATCAAGTTCTGGCATGAGAAAGACTCGGGCTTCATGGGCAGAAAGCCAATCGAGGTAAGTGACGAGTCCCTGGTCTGAAGGGCTCGTTTTTGAAGACTCTTGATGGCAGTTGTTTTACTGGCATACCGATCCCATCACATTTTAGTGATTCAGATAGTACCACTCCCCAATACAGGTATGATGGAGATTGAAAACTCTAGAGAGTGTCCAGGATAACTTTGCAGAGTCAATGAGAATCTCTGGAACCAAAAGAACGTATGCAGGAGATCTCAAAATGTTCTTGAGTCTAATTCCAAACAATATCATCGAGGATTATCTGTAGGAATCACAAAAATCAAGGAAGATAAGAGATCTAGATGCATCATTCACTGCTCTTGCAAAAAAAGACATCAATGCAACCAACCAAAGCCATGCAAGATACCCTCCACCAATCTCACAGAGACCAGCTAGAAAGAACAACAAAATGGAAATGAGATAGTTCTTTGAGGGTTCGTGCGTGCAGGTTTCATTGCAATACAGAACATGTGATTATTTGTCTTAATCCTGTTCTTTATTTTTTAACTCGTTTCTAGCATCTCTGATGATAGACCTAGACGAGTGAAGAAATATGACTGCGATGATACCAGCTGCTATGAGATCAGGCCATGATGTGTCTGTCAAAAAAACAAAACCAGCTGTAACTACGACCAAAATGTTTCCAAGCGCATCATTGCGACTTAACAGCCATACTGCACGGACGTTGGCATCCCCTTTTCTGTGTGGAAGTAGAACAACCACAGCTATGACGTTTACCACGAGTGCAACAATGCCAAAAACCCCCATTAACCCAGCTTCTGGTGTCTGTAGAACTTGTGTACGGTAAATTGTGTAAGCTAGAACTGAGATTCCCATTGCAGAAAGGAATATTCCTTGCATTAATGCAGAACTGGCACGAAGTCTGAGATTCCAACCTATTGCAATCAGTCCAAGAAATGTGATTGAACCATCGCCAAGAAAATCAAGTGCGTCAGCTTTGAGTGCCTGAGAATCTGCAATGAACCCTCCAATCATCTCAGATATTCCATAACCTACATTGAGTAAAACAACTATCCATAATGCCCTACGATATGCAGAAGAGATATGGTCAGGATCTTTTGGCAAGTCATCATCGTCTGGCATTTTTATTTCACTCATAGGAAATTAGCAATAAACCCAGTGATTTTGAGATCCTGTTCTGAAAACATATTGTGAGAATCATCAACGAGAATTGGATAAATCATATTATATCACCTGCGCGTATTTGCATCATGGTAAGCCAGAGCATTATGATTGGAATTGCCATAGGCGTATTTTTTGCAGGACTGGGCATAGGCTATGCAGCATTGCAGTCTACGGTACCAGCAACTCCAATGATGACTCAACAGCAGATGCAACAAATGATGAATGATCCTGACATGATGAACCGATGGCATCAAACTATGATGCAGAACCCACAAGCAATGAATCAGTGGATGGGCACCATGATGAATGATCAACAGTTCATGCAACAAATGCACAACTCTATGATGAATGATCCTCAACACATGCAAACAATGGCATCTATGATGGGGACAGACATGATGAGATACATGATGAACAACCAACAAATGAACCAACAGATGATGAACTCTATGATGAACAATCAACAGTTCATGCATGGCATGATGATGGATCCTCAATTCCAACAAAACTGGATGGGTCCATGGATGAGCAACAGTACAAACTGGAACAACATGATGGGTTCAGACTGGATGAACCAAGGAATGATGGGAAACAACATGATGGGAGGTCACATGATGATGGGCACGCCAATTACAAAACAGAGTGATGTCATTGCTACAATAAACAGCATTGAAAGTATTTTGAATCAAGTCTCTTCGAATTATAGAAGCGGTGACAAAAATAATGCATTCTCACTTGCAACAAACGCATACTTGGAAAATTACGAATACATTGAAGGTGCCATAGCACAAAAAGATCGACCATTGATGGAAAAGATCGAATTGATGCTGAGAGTGGATCTTCGTTCCATGATAAACAATGGCGATACGGCTGACAACATCGATGTCAAAATCAATTCCATAAAAAGCGAACTTGGAAAAGCAAGGTCTCTATTTCAATAGTCTTTCTTTCTCTTAATATCTAAAATGAGTTTTTGATGTATTTTATTGGATTTTAGATTATTTTCGCGATGAAAATTGGAAAAAATGATAATCAGTTATGATAAAAAGAGTTATCGGATTGGCTTTGAGTAAAACATGCCAATAGTAACACCCCATGGCCTGTTAGGATGAATAACTAGCATGTTGCCAATTCCAACAACCCTGTCATGCAGGCTTGTATAGGATATGTCAGACCAGTTTGCAAGACCAATAAGCATATCTTTCTTAATTAATTATAGATGTCTACAATTTTACAAAGATATTCTATGATGATGAGAAAGACGTGATCTGTCTTTTTGTTATACAAAGCTGTAACAAGTCAATAAACTCATCATCATGTTTAATTTTGAATTTACACATTACAAAACATGTCACAACAAGAAACAAAACCATGGGTACTTGTGAGCAGCATTGGAGAAGATACAAAACCTATTGATTTGCAGATGATTGTTCCAAAGATAACAGAACTTGTAGATGAATGGCAATCGTCTGGAAGAATTATGTGGTCTGGTGCATTTGACAATGAACAGTCTTCAATGGCAGTGTTTGAAGCAACAGAGCAAGAAGCGAAAGATTTTTTCAAAAAATATGAGAATATCTGCTCTGGAATCTTAAATTTCTACTTGCATCAGTGGGATGCAATGCCTATATTGTCTGTATTATCCAAATGACAAAACCGAATTTTTCCAATTTTTTAGAACATCTTTTTGAAATAATTGTTTTTTTTAAATTTCAGTAATGTCTAAAAACCAGTGTGGTAGTCAAACTCACTCCTATCCTAATTGAAAAATATGACATAGCAAATAAAGTTCTAAATCACCTTACAGATTTGGAATCAAGACACATTCTGTTCTCAATTATAAAAATACCAAAAACTGCAAAGCAGATTTCACAAGAGCAAAAGATACCTGTTAGTACTACATACAAAAAGATTCAGACATTACTTGAAGCCTCATTGATTTTTGAGGCACAGAGAGACTTTAATCATGATGGAAAAATAATCCGATTTTATCAAAGTAAGATCGATGATATTCATATAACTATCTCAAAGTTTGCTCCTTGAATTCACTTCAAGAAAAACCCCAATATCAAAAATGAGTAAAATAACATACCTGAAAATTTGTCAATGTGGAATGACATACACTGCTTATCCCTTAGCAAAGATCCATGACAAATGTTCGTTATGTAGAGGGTTTTTGAATTAGCTTGGCTTGTAGAGGAAATGTGAAAGATTTCGTTCTGGGACACAGCGATATGGAGTTAGTACAAAGTGATGTACTTGTTGTAATATTTACTTGGATTGTGATGGAGTCAAGTGCCCATGCTGTAGAATTTTGTTGCGTAACAAAAGAAAAACCAAATGGACACAACATGCCATAAATCTGATCAACCATGGATGAATTTTCTCAATCCAACAAATCAGGGGGTAATTCAGTAAAGTATCTTGGTGTACAAGCCTAAATTGTACCAAAATAATTACTAAAACAGTTTTAATCCTGCCAGTTCAGCTTCGATGCAGTGTTTTTTATTTTCCGACCCGTTTTTTGTCCCTGCATCGCCCGCAGAGATAGATCCGCAAAAACTCATCCAGTTCTTTTTTAAAATCGTCTGTCTGATAGTATGACTCTCCCGTCTGCAGCCCTCCCGGGACATGCGTCCCGCAGCCAGTGCATTTGATCTCAGCGTTGAATTTTACTCTCTTCTCGTTTTCCAGCACTCTGCCAATTATCATGGTTTGATCCAACCGGACTTGCTGCACGCAGTATTAAAACTCATGAATATTATATTGAGAGGCTGCCGGTATCTGCATGCTCTCCGTTTGGTTTAGGGTGATCAGGGTGAGGTTCCTTCTTGCGTCCGTAATCGCAGTGTCAGTGGGGCTTTCCCTGAGCTGGTGGCAGGACTCCTCGGTAAGCTGGCTTGATGCGGCACTGACATTTGCAGGAGTGATGGCGCTGCATGCAAGCGTTGATTTGCTAAACGACTTTTGGGATTTCAAAAGGGGTATTGATGCAAGGACCACCAGGACAAAGATGAGCGGCGGGACCGGCGTGCTGCCAGAAGGGCTGCTCAAACCGTCATCAGTGTACCGTGCCGGCATGATATTTCTGATAATCGGGTCAGTGATTGGAGGATACTTTGTGCTCACTGACGGCATAATCATTGCGACGATTCTGGGGTTTGCAATCATATCCATTTACTTTTACTCTACCAAGATAGTAGATTCCGGCCTAGGCGAGTTTTTTGTCGCGGTAAAAGGATCCATGATCGTAATCGGGACCATCTATATCCAGTCAGGGCAGATATCCCCAGAGTCAGTCCTTGCAGGAGTCGCGGTAGGATCCCTTTCATCCCTGGTTCTCTTCATCGCGTCGTTTCCTGATCATGACGCAGACAAGTCCAAGGGCCGAAAGACCCTGGTCATCGCGGTAGGAAAAGAGAAGGCCGCCAAGCTGTTTTGGGTTTTTCCGTTTGTGTCATATGCGGCAATAGCCCTTGGCATATCATCAGGCCTGTTTCCTCTGACGTCCATGATCAGTTTTCTTGGCGTCCCGCTGATGATAAAGTCGGGGATCGGGTTGCAGAAAAACTATGACTCAGTAGAGAACCTTATCCCATACATGTCCTCCACGCTGATGTTTGGAAGAATCACTGGCGCGCTGTTTGTTGCAGGTTTTCTGATCAGGTTCTGACTCTAGACATAAATTTAACAAGAGACTTGGAAACACATGATCTCTGGATTTGCGACTTCGGATGGGACCAAAAAGTTTGCCCAGAATTCCGGCGTAGACAGAGCCAATTTCAGGGAATTTCAGAACTTGCTGCTTTCAAATGTCGGAGTAGGCACCTACCTTGGTGATGCGGATGCAAGAACTGATCAGATGGTGACAAGCGCAGTAAAGCAGTCCGTCATGTCAGGAGTCAACGTGATTGATACTGCAATCAACTACAGGTCGCAAAAGGCCGAACGCTCAGTAGGGAAAGCGATTTCAGAGCTAGTAGAGGAGAAAAAGATTTCACGTGACGAGGTGTTTCTCAGCTCCAAGAACGGATATGTGACAAACGATGCCGACATCAGCCTTGGGTTTTGGGAATATGTCAAAGAGGAATACTCCCAGAAAGGCGTGATAAAGGAAGGCGATGTCACTTCAGGGTATCATTGCATGACCAGGTCGTATCTTTCTGATCAGCTTGAGCGCAGCCTGAAGAATCTTGGAATAGAATGCCTTGATTTGATGTATCTTCACAACGCAGTGGAGGGCCAGATAAAGGACGTTTCAAAAGACCAGTTTATGGAGAACCTGCAGTCGGCGTTTGAGCTCTACGAGCAAAAACGAGATGAGGGAAAGATCAGGTTCTATGGCATGGCTACCTGGGAGTGCTTCAGAGTACCAAAGGACAGTCCCCAGTATCTCTCACTGGAAGACACGGTAAGCATGGCAAGGAAGGTTGGCGGCGAGCATCACGGGTTCAGGTTTATTCAGTTACCATACAACATGCATTATGATCAGGCCCTTTTGGCAAAGCACCAGTATGTCGAGGGCAGTAATGTCTCCATTTTGGAATCAGCAGCAAGGTTAGGAATAGGCGTTTTTACCAGCGTGCCTTTCATGCAAGGCAGGCTGCTATCTTCAGGGGTCATGCCAGATTTTAACAACATGAAGCCGCCAATGCGGGCCTTGCAGTTTATTCGCTCGTCACCTGGCGTGCTTGCGCCTCTGGTAGGTCAAAAGTCTCCAGAACATGTTTCAGAGAATATGGGGATTATGAAAATCCCCCCGATGAGCGAGGACGAATTTCTTGCACTGGTAAAGAGACTTACATCATAATCATTTTGCGAGTCTCAAATTTACCAATACATATTATAAGTAAGGGCCATTTAGCAAGAGTCGGAAATGTCTTCGAAGATTTATGATTATACAAAGATATGCAATTCCGTATTGGGTATTGATCCTAAAATCAGATTCTCCGGCGTGATTAATGAGCGCGGGCGTCTTGTGGCAGGCGGAATGAGGGAGAACGTGGAGCCGCTAGAAAGCGAGAAAGACGACGAAATGATATTCATGGAGCTTGCAATGCGCGTAAAGATGAGAAAGGAGTTTGACAAGCAGCTCGGACTGGTAAATTTTGCACTTGCATCTCGTGAGCGCGCACTTGCAATAAGCGTCCCAATAAATGACGACATCCTGTATGTGGTGGCAGAGCCTGATAGCGATTATGCCGCTTTGCCCAAGAAGATTCTTGAGATAGTCTGCCAATGATCAGATTCCGTTTCAAAATTCTGACATTCCAGATCAACGCGTTTCAAGGAACTGCAATGATCATGCCACAGATTGTTTTGCAATGAATCAGATGACGGCATGCAACTCAAGACAGACAGACGGAATCCAAACAGCGTACTGAATGTATAAATAGAATTTAACGGTGGAAAACCCATGCCGGTAGATCCTGTCTGCGGAATTGAGCTTGACGAAGAACTGGCGCTGATTCATGATCATGACGGGAAGAAGCTTTATTTCTGCTGCAACGGGTGCAGGCGGATTTTTATCAAAAAGCCCAGAAAGTACAAAGTGAAAAGCTAGATTGGAAAGGATCCGCACATTCTGCAGAACCTTGACTTGCCTACATGGTGCTTGCAGTACGGACATGCCTCATCTGACTGACTGTCTGCAGGAGACCCAAACAGCTTCCTGAAGATCTCATAGTAATACATCGACTCCCTACTTCTGATAACCACTCCGTCTGCTTTCTCCACGGCCAGTTTCTTTTCGACAAACCGCTCCTCGCTGATCACTGACTCAAACAGGTTTGTCAGCCCTGCCGTTCCGGAGCCGTCCTGCATGGGCGACTTGTCCCTCCATGCAACCTGCCTTGGGATGTACTGCTCGAAGGTCTTGCGCAGGATCCACTTGCCATGCCTCTTTCCATTCTCTTCCCTTACCTTGAGGCCGGCAGGAATCTCGCTGGCAAGTCTCACTACAGACTCGTCCAGAAAAGGCGACTCTATGCTTACCCCCATCTCTTTCCCAATCTCATGTGTTGGAAAGTGCATTATGGAGCATATCCTCCTTATCTCCTCCTCAATTTCTTTTTCCGGCCTGTTGATCAGAAAGCTGTATCCTGCAAACAGTTCGTCGGCCCCGTCACCTGTGATCATTGATCTTATTCCGTTATCCTTTGCCCATTTTATCGCAAGGCACATCACGACGTTGTTGCGAATCTCTATGTCGTTGAAATTTTTCAGGATCTTTATCGTCTCCTCCACCGCTCCCAGAATGGCTTCTGTCGTCACGTTGAATATTGACAGATCCAGGCCCATCTCTTTTGAGACCATCTGGCAGTAGGTCAGGTCAGTTGACACGAAGTCCTCCGCGATTACCGCGACAGCCTTTGGCTTTCTATGCCTTAGAAAATGCGCAATTATTGTACTGTCCAGTCCCCCAGAAAGCGCAATCAGATTTGACTTGCATGAGTTGCACGACTCCTCCAGAGTCTTGTAAAGATTCTTGGAAAGATCATCCAACATATTCCAAACATTTCTGAAATTAAAATAGGTATGCCCTATTGCAAGTGCGAACGGTGTTGCACGTTGGAAGCTTTAAATTCTTTACAGGGTTCCTGAGATTGATGTTGCTTCCCGCCGAGATAGAGTCCAAAACTCTGATCCCGGCATTGCGAGCCATCTTGGCCAAGAAGCTTGCAGAAGAGCACAGCATAAGAGAGGATGAGATTTCCAAGATGCTTGGCGTCACACAGGCGGCAATCAGCAACTACATCAGGGGAACAAGGGGCGATCCGTCTCTCATTGCAAAGCTGTTGGCAGAAAAGCAAGTGGCAGTCATGATTGACGAGCTAAGCGACAGCCTTTCATCAGACATGGCATACACCCCGTCAAGCCTCTCAAAGTTCATCGGGTTGTGCAACTACATAAAGTCAAGCTTGCTGATATGCGAGATACATCACAACCTGGAGTCAAACATAGACGAGCAGGTATGCAAGGAATGCGAAAACATGCTTCTGAAAGGTCCTGGAAACGTCTACTGAGTTTTAACCAGAATAATCTCAATTGTAGATGTCATGCTGCCAATTCCTGCGGCAGATACCGTGTCCAGATTGATTTTTTCAATTTTTGAGTTTCCGCACAGCATCTTTTCAGTTATGATGTTGGCCACTGCAACTGCGTTTGGGATGGAGTTCCCCCTAGACTTTAGGATCACCCTGTTTTTTTTTCCTAGGATTGACAAAATGTCAACGGCTGACTGCATCACGGGATCGTTTCCTATGTTAATTATGGCATCTTCAGACTTTGCGGTCTGCTCTTGACCATACGGTTCAATTGGTTCTTCCATGAGCATTGTTCAATAACCAGAAATTTTATGTTCTTTTAAGTTTTATCGACGATTGGTTCATCTGTCAAAATAGTCAATTGGGATGTTTTGATAATCACCATTTGGCAACACCCTTCTGATTGTAATTGGAATGACTCTCTGTTCCAGCTCCTCCATCGAGATGTCCAATGATATTCTTGCATTCTTTGGAATCGGAATGAATGGCGGCGCTCCTAATGACAGCTGCAATGCTCTTGCGCCCATTATTCTTGCCTTCTCAAACCTCGTTAGCGTCGGAGGGCCGATTGTAATCTTTTTGTTCTCGCATGGGATTTCCACCGGCTCATGCTCTTCGATTTTATCAACAACTTCTCTTTCCTCAATCTCTTTGATTCTTTTCTCAAGGTTGCTCTGTTCTTTTTCGCTTAGCGGTTCTACGCCATCGTTTTTCTCAATTAGTTTTCGATAGGTATCAAGCGCTTTGTTGAGTCCTGCGTTCTCTTCAGGTTCTATATCCAGAAGTTCTTCAGATTCAGGTGCCTCTAACACTTCAACTTCTTCAGCATCAGACAAGTAACAAATTTTTCTTAAAACGTTATATAATCTAATCAGTTTAACGTACGAAATGAGCACATCCTCAGTATCAAAGAAACGACTCGTTTTGGAAATTCGAGGAAAGGCAAAAATTTCATGTGATCTTAAACGCCATCTCTCACCAAGAACTGTCGGAATAATTTTGAGATCACTTCCATTGGAAGGCCATGCTCATCAGCTGGGAAGCAGCATTTTTTATTTTGAGACAAGCATCGATTCTGGAATTGAAAGGTCAAGATCCGAATTCAAAAAAGGCGATGTCGCATTTTTGCCTTCTACTGGCAGCATCTGTTTTTTTGCTGGCGACCTTGCGTCAGGAAAAACCATGACTCCCATTGGAAGGCTGGGTGAGAACGCTGATGCGCTAAAAGATGTCAAGCCAGGGGATGTTTTTTGCATCTATGAGGATGCTGCCTGATACAGATAATGTCCAGAATAGCCGCCAACTCTTTTTACAGTTCCCTTGATGGCAGATTCTTTTAGAAACTTGTTTGCAGCAGAGATTTTGACCCCTGTTTGCCTGGCAAGATCCTGGACCGTGACTACCTTGGAACCTTGAATAATTTTCATTGCTTGTTGCTCATTTACCATAACTGTGATTTCGGCTTTTCTTGGCCCGCTTTCTCCCTTGTCCTTCTTGCCTTTTTTGGTGTCCTTGGGTGCTGTAGACTTGTCCTTGGTTGCTGTTGTCGTTTTCTTTGCTCCGCCCATAGCTTAGGAAAAAAATATTCCTCTTATAAACGATGAACACATCTGATGTACTGTTCCGGCCAATGAGAAACCGCAAAATATTTTCAAGTATAAATAACATCTTGATCACCATGTTGTATGGGCATTGTATCAAAGGGTGCAAAATGTAATGTAGAGGGATGCGACCATGACGGTGCACGCTCTCTTAACACAACCAAAGTTGAAAACGCAGGACTGCGCGTAAGCTCTGCTGGCAAAAAGACCGTTCTTTGCAAAGAACATTACAAGGAATGGAAAAAAGAATCCAAGGACGACAGAGACCTAGAGCGTGCAAGATTTGACAAGTTTTAGCTTTTCTTTTTCAATCTGCTTGCTTTGTTTACAGGGCTTTTGAAATAGTCGTCGCTGAGTTTTTCATACAGCTTGCCTAGCTGCTTGTAGAGCCGCTTTGGCTTTCTCTTCTTTTGGTTGCTCAGAACATACAGTGCAAGAATTGGAAAGGCGATTGTGGCATCAGCATAGACCGTCACCATCCCGTGATGCGCGTCTTGTACTTTGCCCCAGCTCTTGCCTTCCTGCAATGTCGCACCTGACAGTCCTCCTGTATCAGGTCGCGCGTCCGTGATTTGGATGACATAGTCCTGTCCCCCGTCATTTCTTTTTAGGATCTGATCCAGCATGGGGCCTGTTTGCTGAGCCGTGTTCTTTGGGACTCCGCCTCCAAGTTCCAATATGCCTGATTTTTTAGAGCCATAAAGAATCGCTGCCTGCTCGATTATCTCCCTGACAAAGTCAAGACTGTATACCTTGCCTTTCAGCCTATGGACAGCAAGGTTTAGCGCAAGTGACGAGTCTTTTATTGTCGAGATGTATACTGGGACGTCATACTCGTATGCTGTGGTAATGAAACTTTTTTCCGGATGCTTGGCCTTTTCTTTGCTGTTCTTTCCCATCATATTGCAGAATTCTGCCGTCGTAAATGGCCTGTCCGGAAATTCTTCAAACATGTTTTGAATCAGCATGTCCTCTGCCTCCAATGTTTCCTTGAACTTGATGTAGACGTCCCTGATTCGGACAATCTCGTTTTCATACAGCTTCATGTCGTCTACGTCAAAGCTTCCCTGCTTGACAGGCAGTCCCCATGCAAAATGATCCTCATGATACACGTTGGCACCAGTGGTTACAATCCAGTCCACAAACCCCCGTTCGATTAATGTCTTGATTATCCCTCCAAACCCTACAGGGGTCATCGCCCCAGAGACGGTAAGACAGATGGTTGCATCGTCTTCAATCATTTTGGCATAAAGCTTAGCTGCATCACCAAGCTGTCTTCCATTGTATCCTGAACTTGCAAACACGTCCACCAGATCCTCTATTGTCATCTTGGGGTCTAGTTTTATGTGAGGTATGTCTTTGCCATGAAATTTGTGCGGATCCACATTTACAAAACGATTTTTCACGGTAAATAATACTATCGCATACACTCCTTTGATTTGCATTGTGACAGAAAGTTTTCAGTCAAACATTACTTAATTAGCAACGGAGCAAATGTCATCTGATGCACAAAGTTGATCTTCATGATCCTACCAGAGTCGCAAGAACTCCTGACGACATCCAAGTCTTGTTCTCGTCAGGAAACTTTGTCCAGGATGATTTTGTGATATCCAAGGTAGAACTGCGTCTGTATCTTGAAAGAGTCGATGAGAGGCTTGGCCAGTACTCGCTGATCACGTCATTTGTCGATACCAACAGGGGCTCTGTCGAGATGATTTATGACGAGGGGTTTAGGGGAGAGGGGCATCTTCTGAGGGCAAGTGAATTTCTCAAATCCAATCTTGGGATCTCCGGCCTAGTCCTGCGATCAATCATATCGCTGCGGCAGACTCTGGAGTAGTTCCACATCGCCAGCTTGCCATGCGCTACGATTACGGTTTCCAAGACAGCATTGACAACCCATAATAACTTCAATGTGTTCAACGTCTTCAGAATATCGAGTCATGATTCCAAAACCGGTGCTGATAGTATTTGCAGTGATGTTTGCAGTTTCATTCTCACCTTCATATGCGCAGCACCACTCAGGGGCACTTGCACCGCCGATTGATCTGGACGGGCTAAGAGTGTCACTAAGCGCCATACTGTTCCCAGAGGACTTTAACTACGATGAGGCAAAGAAGGCAACTCTTTCAATCAGGGTTTTTGACAGCGATACCAACGTCAACATAAAAAGCGTCACATACCGTGTTCAAATCTTCCAGGCAGACAATCTGGTTGCCAACGAATACTTTTTTGATGACGACGGAAAACTGGATTTGGAAATCAGACCCACTTCCGAATGCAAGGAGGAGAGCCTTTGGAAGTGCACGAAATACTTTGGCGAGAAGCATGCCATAGCTGGCGCTTATTACGCGAGAGGCGACTCAGTCCCAGTGATCCAGGGGCCTGTTTTCAACAAGAGCGGCGAATACAATGTCAAGGTGTCAATTGTCGGCGCAACAAACCCAAAGACGATGACCAGCAAGGACTTGCTTTTTGAGACTTTCTTACACATACCTCAAAGAGAGACATTTCTGATCAAAACAGCAGACGCCCAAGAGTTCCCAATATCCATAAAGTCTCACAGCAAAATTTCCAATTTCATCTACGACGAGTCATCAAAGAAAATCGCATATGACATACAGTATGATCATGGACATGGCCAGCAGCGTGATTTTGGCAGCAACCAGATAATCTCAGTGCCAAAAGAGATCTCATCGTTCAGACAGGGATATGGCATAGACGTGTTTGCTGAAGGAGTAAAGCTGCAAGACAGCTCGTTTGAATTTGACACTTCCGCCCCTGACAAGAACGTCATCAGGGTATACATTCCGCATGACGAGCTTGCGTCAATAGAAAGCAAACTGGTTTCAGAAAACAAAGACACGATAAGCGTCGAGATTCTTTCTGGAGAAAAGATAGAGTTCGGCCAGATTGATTTTATGTTTGAGAACGGCTTTACTGCAAAAATACTGTGGGATTCAAATCTAATGACAGGCAAGAAGATACCATTTACCTTCTCGTTCCTTGATGCAGACAGCAATCCAGCAAAGAACGTGCTGTTTGCATACAGTGTCACCGATTCCTCTGGAAAGGAGGTTTGGTCAAACGTCGGCACCGCTGAAACACATATTGGCATTTTAGCCCCAAACGGA
Source organism: Candidatus Nitrosopumilus sp. (assembly GCA_020431995.1). GTDB lineage: Archaea > Thermoproteota > Nitrososphaeria > Nitrososphaerales > Nitrosopumilaceae > Nitrosopumilus. Next base: position 25,914 of record JAGQHE010000029.1, on the reverse strand, counting down.
GTTGTCACTGAGAGCATTCCGATTCCAAATGACGGAAGATTCCAGTTCAAGATGATCTTGACAGGACATGATTCTAAAAACTTTGAAAAGTTTCTGACATCCGTATCTGACCTTGACATCGTGTCACAATCAGCAACACATGAGGAAAGAGTCACGGTTCCAGCATGGATAAAAAACAACGCAAAATGGTGGGCAGACGGCCAGATAGATGACAGCTCGTTCATCAAAGGTATTCAGTTCCTAATACAGGAAGGTCTGATAGAGATACCAATCACAGAGCAAAATGCAGCCAATCATGACAGCAAGATCCCTGACTGGGTTAAGAACAACGCCAGATGGTGGGCAGACGATTTGATTCCAGAAAGAGACTTCGTCAAGGGGATCGAGTTTTTGGCAAGCCAGGGGATGATCAGAGTAAACTAGTATTTTGCAATCGCTTCTTTTTTGCACTGTAACGCTTTGTTCCATCTTGGTCTGTAACTTGTTTTTGTTATTTTGGATCCTACAAACCATTGTGTGTTTCCCTTGATGAACGCATGATTGAACTGTGTTTGAGAGACTTGGCAATCAACTGCCAAACAAAAATTGCGGATTCTCAACAAAGTCTAAATTATACCAATCTGGAATTTACGTGTCATGGAGATTTCTAGCAAGAATGTTATCGAAGGAACATCACGAGCGCCGCAGAGAGCAATGTACAAAGCTATGGGACTTGATGACAGTGATTTGTCTAAACAATTTATCGGCGTATGCCATACTGGAAATGAGGCAACGCCATGCAACATTCATCTGCCAAGACTGGCCCTCAAAGCCAAGCAGGGGGTGTCAGACGCAGGCGCCACGCCAAGGGAATTTTCAACGATAGCAGTAAGTGACGGGATTGCGATGGGGCACGAGGGGATGAAGTCATCACTGGTGTCTCGCGAGGTCATTGCAGACTCGATAGAACTGATGGTCAGGGCGCACCAGTATGATGCGCTGGTAGGCATTGCAGGATGCGACAAGAGTTTGCCTGGAACCATGATGGCAATGGCAAGGCTCAATGTCCCATCAGTGTTTGTCTATGGCGGGACCATCATGCCGGGAATGCTGGACGGGCAGGAGTTGACAATCGTGGACGTGTATGAGGCAGTAGGGGCGTATGACTCTGGTCAGCTATCACTTGAATCGCTAAAGAACATTGAGAATACAGCATGCCCAAGCTCAGGTTCTTGCGGTGGGATGTTCACTGCAAACACGATGGCATCAATCTCTGAGGCCATAGGACTTGCATTGCCGGGAAGCGCAAGCCCCCCAGCAGAAGACGACAGGCGAGACAAGATGGTATACGATACAGGGGTTGCATGTGCCAAGCTACTGGAGATGAACATCAGGCCCAGAGAGATTCTGAGCTTTGAGGCATTTGAAAATGCAATCACCATGTTGAATTCCGTAGGAGGCTCGACCAATGGGATTTTGCATCTTCTTGCGCTTGCAAACGAGGTAAACATAGATCTGAGTTATGATGATTTTGAAAGAATCAGGAAGAAGACGCCTCACTTGGCAGACATGAAGCCAGGTGGAAGCTACGTGATGAATTCGCTTGACAAGATTGGAGGGATACCATTTGTATTAAAGAAGTTACTTGAGAAAGGCCTGCTGAACGAAGACTGCATGACGGTCACAGGAAAGACAATCAAAGAGAACCTCATGGCAGTAAAGATACAAGATGTCGAACAGCATATTGTGAGATCAGTAGAAAACCCTCTTCACCAAGTAGGAACCGCCGTCATTCTAAAAGGAAGTCTTGCTCCGGAAGGGGCAGTGATCAAGACTGCAGGAGTAGAGATGACAAGGTTCACCGGAAAGGCACGCGTGTTTGACAGAGAAGAGTATGCGTTTGATGCCGTTGCAAAAGGCGAGATAGACGAGGGCCACGTAGTGGTTATCCGATACGAGGGGCCAAAAGGAGGCCCTGGAATGAGGGAGATGCTAGCTACTACTGCGGCGCTTGTAGGACAGGGATTAGGGAAAAAAGTGGCGATGGTTACTGACGGAAGATTTTCCGGAGGAACGCGCGGGTTTATGGTCGGCCATGTCGCGCCAGAGGCCTATGTCGGAGGCCCAATCGCCCTGGTAAAGGACGATGACGAGATTACGATAGACACGGAGACAAACGTCATTGATCTGCATGTGTCAGAAGACGAGTTGGAATCTAGAAGAAAGCAATGGCGCAAGCCAAAGCCAAATTACACCACTGGCGCACTTGCAAAATATGCGTCACTGGTGGGCTCTGCAGCACAAGGCGCTGTCACGACGCCCGTCTTGTAACCTGCCCAAGGCGGTCAAACCCCTTCAAGGTCATCCATGTTGATTTTCTCTTGCTGTTTCAGGTATATTTCCAGCAGCTCTGCCCACGCTTTTTGAAAATCTGCAGAGAATCTCTTGAATCCTGCCGCGGTTGCCAGCGAAATTTTGTTTTCAGGATTGTATGTTACCTCGTCTAATGATATGCAGTGAACAGTGTCATTTCTTACTTCAAAGAGCCTTGACATCACTCTTGTAAATTCAGGCCCGAAGATCTTCCAGTCCAGAAAGGTCCTAATCTTTCTGTTGACAGGGACCAGGTTTAACAGGTAAAGGAGTTCCGCACTGTCACTCCCATTGGAATGCCCTACTATCCTTAACCGTATGATCTCATCAAACAGAAAAGACATTTTTGAGAATGCAGACAAAACACTGTCACGGTTTTTCAGTATTGTCAGTTTAGAGCCAAACCCGTTTTTGACAAGGCCGTCATTTAGAAAATAATGCTTGTCCTGGTCTATGAAATACAGCCGGACCTTTGGAGAGCATTTCTTCTTGACGCCTGCAGGGAGTCTTGCATCCATTAGCAGACAATATCACAGTAATCAATTAAGGATTTTGAAGATTTTCAGAAAAGAATCTCAGGAAAAATTAATAGTGTCAGAATCATACCATGTTCATTGCAAAAGGCATGGACAGTCATAACAATTGCCATGTTTGCAGTAGGCTTTGGCACGTGCTATTGGATTTTTCAAACGTCATATCAGTCATCCGTGACAACCAACAGCGTACAGTCAGAATTGGAGAGATACAAAACGGCAGAACGTCTTGCAACGCAGCACCTTGAGACATTTGACGAGTTGGATTTTGATGTTTTTACAAACCAGAAGTGGGACAGGCTCAAAGAAAGCCATTCAGAAGACATCACGGTCCACTGGCCTGACGGCAGCCAGACAGAGGGAATTGAGAGGCACATCGAAGACCTGAAATTCATGTTTGTCTATGCTCCTGACACCAGAATTCAAGAACATCCTGTCAAGATAGCACACGGTGAATGGACAAGCGTTATCGGCATTATGGAAGGCACATTTACAGAGCCAATGCCACTTCCAGATGGCACGGCAATCCCTCCAACCGGAAAGGCTTTCAAGCTGAAAATGGCCACTGTGGGGCATTGGAATAATGGCGTGATGGATGAAGAGTACCTGTTCTGGGACAATCTTGAGTTCATGAAACAGATTGGCCTGTCTTAGAAACGCCAATCACATTTCCAGAAAGGATTGAACCGTCTTTTGGACTTTCGGATCCGCTTGAAAAAGAATTGCTTTTTTGCATGCAGTAATTGCAGAGATTCAAAAGGCAGACGTTCTTCAGGCGTCTTTTTCCCGCATGGCCTACATGACTTCCATTCCCAAGACATCATAGTATGCCTTCGGAATCATTTGCTGTGCCTTGAAAAAGACATTGTTTGCAGCAGTGTCAAGCACGTATGTTCTTGCCCAGTCCTCTTCGCTCCTGATTGAGCGGCCAAATCCCTGCAGTAATTTTGTGAGGGTTTGGGACGTATACCACAATGGAAATCTGTTCATTTTTGCTCTGGTCCTTTTTTCTGTGTAATTCGGGTACGGAACCTTTGCTATGATCTGGAACCTGGACAGACCGTCCTTCAAGTCCACGCCTTCCCATAGCGAGGAAGAAAGCAGCACCCCGGTAGGATCGGACGCATGCTCGGTGATCACCTCGTCTTGCGTTTTTCCGTCTTTGTTTTTGCTATGACAGATCCTGATTCGTTTTGCATTTTTAGGAGACAGGTAACGGACTATTTTCTGACATCTTGGGATGGATGACGTCAGTATCAGTCCGCGCTCATCGGAGTGCTCATCCAAGATCCTGTCGATTGTTTTGATCACCTCAATCTCATCATCCTCAGTCGAGCCATAGCTTAGCCGCCTCACATTTAGGAGATCAATCCTTCTGTGTTTGAGTGGGAACGGGGATTTTGCAGTGTCCACAAATGCAACGTCGTCTTTTTCCAGGCCCATGTTTTCGCAGAAGCTTGACTTGTCAATTGTCGCAGACATGAATAGCTGGTAGTCGGTCTCAAAGAACGATTTTGCAAATTTTGAGACGTCTATTGGTTTTACAGAGATGGTTCTAAAGTTCCCGTTGAGATCTTTGACAGGGTCGTTTACGACAAAGTTATCCTTGTCTGCAAGTATGTCAATCTTGGCTTGCGCAGTCCTGTTGTGCCGCCGCTCTAGCCCTGCGACCAATTCATAGTCAGGTTCCTTTTGAAAGGCAGCGCTCTCTCTGATGTCTTTGATCTTGTTTGCATACGAATATGCCATATCGTCAGCTAGCTGAATCACGGAATCCAGATCGGCAAGGTTGTACTTGCTGGCATTAAGATTGCATTCGTCTACTTGTCCGCTAAAGATGTCAAATCCGACAAACTGGATTATCTGGTCTTCAATTTTATGGGCCTCGTCAAAGACTGTCACCTTCCTGTCAAGATAGTCTTCAAACAGCTTTTTGTTGAATTTCATGATGGTGAAAAACGCATGGTAATTCCAAAGCGAGTGCTTTGAAGCAAGTGCCTGGTATTTCTGCAGATAGTAGGGGCAGCACTGCGGGTCTTGCGTGTTTTCCTCCACTTGCTTCATAGTGGGCTTGAATTTGCATACCTCGAAGACCTCTTTGCCGTTCTTATTCACCCTTTCCTGGCACACTCCCTTGTCACATGTCAGTCCCCATCGCATTGCCCTGACAGCGCTGCCGACATTTTCTGAGGACATGAGTTTTGGGCATGGGAAGTTCTGCTTTCCCTTGATGGGTTTTAGAAATTGGATGTCTTTGATATACTGATCTTGCAGATGCTTTGACGCAGTGACAGTAAAGGAGCTGTCAAAGTATCTTGAGACTGTTGCACCAACAAGAGACTTGCCTACCCCAGTAGGTGCACAAAGAATGATTTTTCTAAAGCCTGATTTCAGATTGGACTCGATCTCAGAGAGGATCTCCTTTTGGATTTCTCGCGGAGTGAATTGCTCAGGAAAATTTTCTAAAAGAGACAGGATTTCACTTGTTTGTAATCAGTATTAAAAGCATGGAGGTTCTTGTGACATCGCAATTTTTGCAAGCCGGTTCAATGCGCAGGTTCCTTTTTTGACACCAGATCACACAGTTTCTCTCAAAACAGGGAAAAGAGATCAGAATCCAAACAGTGGCAAACTTTTTCAACCTAGGTACGGAAAGATTTCTATTTTTTCTTTTTCCAATCATCATAATCTGAAATGCATTTGCTGCAAAGATAAGCTGGATCGCTAAGAAGGTTGATGCTGGCTTGTAAGTTGTCTTTTGATCTACAACCCATGCAGAATTTTTCTTTTATCACTTTCTTTTTTTCCATCATGCACTAATAATATTTATGAAGATAAGCATGCTGCACATTATCATGGTTTGCAATCAACATGCAGCCATTACAAATCAGTACTCAGCGTTCTCAGTGCAAAATTCCCGCACTTTGGACACCGATGTTTTTTCAGCAATTCCGCATGAGTTTGCATGGACTTTTTAGAATACGTAATGCGTTCCCCGCAATCCACACATATGCCAGGTATGTCCCCTTTTGGAATCATGTCTTTCTGAATTTTGCAGGAACTTAAGCGTATTGCTGGGTTTCATCAGCCATGCAATCATCACACGGACAATGCCAATGACACTGGAGATTCTCTCGTTTTTTTAATTCCTTTTTCTTTTGTGTCATGATTGCAACCCAAGGATTCCAAACTTAAGACTACTGCATATTTTCAAAAACTTTCATAGCCGACAGCCCTCATGCCCACGCACGGCTTTTTCCCCCTACTCCAGCATTTACAAGAACAGGAGACAGCTTTTCCACTTTTCAAGTCTTTGACAACTTTGTGAAACACCCCCTCTCTGACTTTTGACTCAATTGGCACTGTTTCATACTCGTCATCGGTCATGAGTTTTCTACAGGAATTACGAACTTAAGCGTATTGTCTATGAAAATATCTTGACATTTCTCATCTTTCTTCTATCACGATATGTAATGACATGGTATCGAATTATGTTTTTCAGTTTCTCCTCCACTGATAATTTCTCATTAATACAGACAGACAAGAAATCAAGATAGTCTTTATCTTTAATATTGACTTCTATTTTTCTCAATTTTGCACCTGAACCCTTGTGGTACAATCATCTTCTGAAATCATCTTTGCATGGGTATTACAGAATCTCATGATACATTTGGCAAATGGGTGTTTGCCTTCCTCGAAATAATAATGCATTACCTGAGCAAAGGCTTCGCTGTTACATCCAAGCATATTACAAATCAAGGAGGTTTCTATGTTCATTTGAGCCCAAAAGTATTGGTTATTGTGAAATGGATACGATCTTAAATACAAATTTCGTCATACTAGATTAGTGTAAGTGAGAGAAAAGTGCGTCGAGACGTCATTCTCTCCTTTGGCACGAATTCTCAGAGTCATTGATCTTGATTTTTGAGTTGCCTTCATGTTATCCTAATAAGGATTTATGATGTTCAGTATAGAGAAGGAGAAACTTGTTTAATATCTAGTAGAACATGTAAGATCATGGAACTGCTGGAAGACAAGCTAAGGGTTTGGCTGGATAGTGCAAAGTTTGTCAAACCCCATTCAGGAGTCTATGTGTTGTATGACAGAAACAAGGAGCCAATATTCATCGGGGAGACAGACAACATGGAAAGAACGTTTACAGAATACGTGGACACCGAATTTTCAGAAAGCGAATGCAAGCAAAAGACCAAGTTCTACCAGAGAGAGTTCACAGACAACCAGAAAGAACGTCAGTTGCAGCTAATCGAGGAATTCAGGAAAGAAAGAGGCAGAACCCCGGTCTGCAATTCTGAGATCAAGGTAGAAACTCATTAAAAATTGCACTGCATTGCAGAGCGGACTGACCAGATTAATATCAAAAATTCAGAATGACGTCATGTCAAATGCAATGATTTATGCAGGTATAGCAATAGGTGTTGCCGCGTTGGCCGGCGTCGTAGTTTATGCCACAGACAACCAACAAAGCTACATACCGGAAGACGCAGTACTAGCACCTGCAGCTGAGGAGGGTTCATTCTCTTCTGACACGGGCATGGTCAGTCTGAATAAAGAAAAATGGCACGAGGATCCTTTCGGAGACCTTGCACAAAAAATCAAAGAAGAAAATGGCAGGTAGTCCAAGGAGATTATCTCCATTCCCTTTTATCAGCACGCACAGAGACGACATGATTTGAGCACGTGCCACATCCTGTGTTTTAAGAACAGATTTTCTCAAGTACAAAAGTAATTTATCTAAGGTGGACGTAATACAGGGATGCACCAATGTTACTATTGCGAGCAGCTGTTTGCGTCCAAGGAGCAACTGTATGACCATGTCGAAGTGCATTCAGACATTGAAAGAAACAAGGAGATAATGGAAAGAAAGAAGGCAGGAAAGAAATAGCTCTGCTCATGCCGGACTAAAAAAATTAGAGCAAATGTCAGAATTTATCAGATTCAGGGGCGGATATAACAATCGCATCCAGAATCACTATGGAATGGGTAGAGGTGCTGCTGAAAAAATCATGCGAGAAAAGCCTCACAAAAGGCGAAGTGCTTCACAGCCTTTTTCACATGATCGAAGTCAATGAGAACACGCTGAACCACATTCAGACGGACAAGAGGAACTTTGGTCCAGAGCTTGAGGAATTAAAACAGACTGAAATCAAGGACCTGAATTTTCATTTAAAATATTACAGAAGCTTGGTAAATTACATCAACTCAATTCCCGAGAACAAGGTTGTTGGGAGTCCATCACAATAACTCCAATCCGCATTAATGCAGTTCAGCATACTCTCGTGTGCAGGTTCACAATGATGCGCGAGATTAATTCAGTTTGCCCAACTTGGATCAGAGCATACAAAATGATGCCGTCAATCACGTAGCAAATGCGCTGCGTTAGGCTAAGATCACTGCCTTAGTTTTTCAAACATCAGATCATACTCAGATTGCCTTTCTTGATTTTGCCCAAAATCGGTCTGCTCAACATATTCCTGACATTTTTTTCTATAGATGCCTTCAAGCTTTTCCACCTCCAGTGCAATCATCTTGCCCGAGTCTTCTTTTGCGAATTGTTTTTGTTGCTGTTCGTTTTTGCCCCTTGTAGGAAATCGTTTTCCGTAAAAAACATCTCGCAATGCCTTGAGATTCTCGCGCTTGACTAATTCGGCTAGATCAAAAATGCCTTGCTCGTGCTTTAGCAATCTGTCACTGGACTGTGAAGGTCGAACCCATGAAAGAAGAGGGTGAAAGTCTACAAAGATACGGATGTCCTCAATAAGAAATACGATTTGCTCGCCAATGTTGTCAGAGCTTATCACCCATGTGAATCGGTATTTGATCGTGCTGTGAGCATCTTCAAATGCGGCAGGGTTTGACTCGGCCTCAAAATCAGACCATCTTAGAAAAGAGTCCCGGCCCCATTCCAAAACATGGTTATCGCTCACAGCAAAGGATGCTTGCAAAGAGGATAAAATTATTTGGGCATGAGGATAAACGGTCTTTTTGTTTTATTCCAAGCTGCCATGGACTTGATTGTCAGGCTATTTTTCCATCCCGGCCAATCCCAAAAGGCTGAGATGCCTCAAAGCCCAGCCAAAAACCAGTTTCGTCTAGGAGCGCTTTGTGAAACTTTTCATGCTCGATTAGTTCAGAATCACCCCAATTGCCATCATAGACAAACGCGCATTCTGTGACATGGTGGTTTCTCTGTATGCCTCTGCACGATATGATCATCCCGTTATATTTGCAGAAATTGGTTTTAAGCTTTGGCGTTACGTTTTGGGTTATCCTGTGCCGAATATCTGGATGAGATACGCATGATATCATCAGGCCTGATTCCAGGAAGGCATATCCAAAAACGGATCAGTTTTTCAACCCTTTTTGATTAAAATTCAAGACATGTCTCATTTTAAGAATTTTCAGAAACGTCAACCATTAGAAAGATCGAAAGCAAGATGATTGCGGGTTTAGCATCTGTCTGCAACTCCCAAAGAGCCGATGAAATAAGACGCCAAACTTGCTTGCTTTCGTCATAGGATGCTTAATTTCAAAAAAAGCACACCGTAAACAAATTACTCTTTGTCTGTACCCTTTGCTCTTTTTTTAGCTTTGTTTGAGGTCTTGCTCATAGCAACACTGCAAGATGCTCGTTAAATAATTCGATTAAAATTGATTACGTGCGCCATGAAATCAATTGAAAGTAATGACGTGAGATCAAACCTATTAATTTTAGGTGAACCAAGAGAACCGCATGCTAAAGAAGTTCTATGTCTGGATGGGAATCTCTGTGGCAGCGCTAGTTGCGGGCTTGGCACTGTTGTTCGGATAGCCAGTAGTTTCAGAGTTACAAGGACAGCATGATTTGTGGTTTGAATGTTGCGTCAGGAACAGGACGTCTAAGACAAGATGCATGCAGCAAATGTTAACAAGTGTGCGAGCTTGACATGTACTCTGACAGTTCTTCTTGAGAATACAAGTCACGGTTAACTTTCAGCAAGTCCCCAACGCTTCTGAACGCAGGGCATTGCCTGTCTACTGAAAAGAGTTCCTCGCATTCAGGACATTGAATCACGGTATGGGATCCCCAATCACATTCTATGTCATCCACGACATCAAATGTCACACGTCTATTGCAGGTACAGGCCATCTCGTTTTGAAATCTATCCAGATTCACGCGGATTGTCTGGGAGGATCAAATATAATTTATAGCGACATCATGTTATAGTCGCATCTGATTTTGACCGAATGCCCAACATGCAAGCTTGCAATGGAATCACATTCCACGGATGAGTTGATGGAGTGCTGCATGAAACAAGTAGGAACCGAGTTTTCCGATGAGGATCTTGGAAATTGTCCCAACTGCAAGCATGATCTAAAAAAACACTCCAGCAAAGAACTTGCCGAGTGTACGCTCGCGTTTCTTAAATCCGGGATCAGTCACCAATACAAGAAGGGTTAAACAGCAGGGACAGGATCTAACGGCATTGGATCAACGAACGAAAAAGATCATAGAGGAATTCTCGCCAATGTGGACCAACAAGCAGGTTTGGGAATACGAGCAGGTCAATGAGAACTTGAGGTTTGACATGGTTTTTGTGGAGCCTGATCTCTTCAAGACGGATTCATGGAAGTCAAAGTCAGCATACCCTGATTCAGATATACGTGACGTCATAGTCAGAACTTTTGATCATCTGCTTGACGGACATGAGCTCTGGATAGCAAACAAAGGCCAAGGAAGGCTAGACGAGGAGTATGTCCCATATCTCATGGCAGTGATTGCAGACACGATGATCGAGGGTGAAGTCTGCATGAATTTCAGAATGGACAATAACTGCCTTGTGGCATCAATCGATGGCAAGGCAGATGTGATTGATTGCAAGGAGTTTTTTGAGGAGTTTTATCATTTAGCCACCGGTTTCAACTATGATGCAGACACTGGCATCCCGGATGATGAGACCGAAGCCGAAATTTATCTTACAAGATTGCAAGAAGAGTTTGATGAGAAAATGAAAGACAGTCTTGGTGACAAATACATGCCAGGAAACAATGATCCTGACACCATTAATGCCAAATGACTCACCTAAAATAGCAGTAATCTTGTAAAAGAGCATGTCAGAAAGAAAACCATTCAGACGGTTTGCAAAGAAGGGGCCGTCGCTGACAACAGAACAGAAGGTCATGCAGTTTATTTTAAGAAACTCAAGAAGCGGTTTTTTTACAAAAGTTTCAACGATCCCCTACAAATTCGACATTTCGGAAAGCATGGCATGGAGAATTGTCGGGGAACTACTGTCAGATGGCACGCTGGACTCCATTCATGATCAGGTTACAGGGGACATGAAGTTGTGCGAGACGGGGAAAATTTACACGATAATGAACTTGGAAAGAAAACGGAGAAAGGAGAAATTCCGAGAGAACAAAAAGAAAGACAAGCCCGTAAAAAACAAACCAGACACGGCAGCCAGAACCCCAAATTCAAGCAAATGATCGTTTTGACCAAAACTCTTAATTTTGCACAGTTCAAAGCACAGCATGGTCGATGACGAGAACTTTCCGGTTCAATGCCATCCAATCACCAGGCAGAAAAAGAAAGACAGCGTAGAAAAAAATGATCCAGTGTAAGTTATGCGGGACCCCTTTGGGAAAGGAGCCCGCCACGGAAGAATTGGAAACGCATTGGAAAAAGCATCACTGCTGGCATTGGGAAGCAAACAAAGAAAAAACTCCACAGGAAGCATTGTTGAAGAAACGATCACAATAGGAAATCTGCGATCTTTCAATGCTCCTAGCATGCCCCAGACAAATACGCATGCCATGTTTTCGAATCCGGAAACTGTCCCGTGTCTTCAAACGTTTGTACAGTCTAGGCAAAAAAACAAAACTAATTTTCAGGAGATCAGGCAAACCACTTATCAATTTTGTCGTGCATACTAATGTATGAAAGGTGATGTGTTTTGAAGGAGGATTTTGCCGAATACACAAAGTGCGAGCCGTGCGGGCAAGCACTGCTCTGCTGTGATTGCAATTGCCCGTATTGCGGCAAAAGAGAAAAATGCAGCTGCAGCCTAAGAGGCATCAACTAGTTCCCAAGCGAATTAGTTGATGTTTTTTGATCACGGTTGCACATGTTCTTGGCTTTGTAGCCATGCGAGCTCACATGCACGGTTTTTCATTGCGGGCAGATTACGATTCAGATTCGAAAGCATTAATTTGATAATTTTCAGATTCATGCTATGCCTTATGAGATTGATTGGTGCAGGAACTTTTACGGGATTTCATGGGCATATGAGAAGGACAGGCTGGTGGTGTCGACCGTTTTTGAGGACAAAAAAGAGGCTGCGCGCATAGCCAGAGAAGTTGAAGATTGGAGTGACAAATTTACCAGGATGACAATCATCGAGAAAGACAACGGCGAGTTTGCAATTTGCTGCTACCAAGATCCGCAGATATCAAAAAGCAAGATTCCCCTGGGATTGTTTCGGACAGGAATGAGGCAAAGCGGCGGATATGAAAATGCAAAGCCGATGATCGAGGAAAAATCCCCCCTTCTTCAAATAGCATATGCCGCAGACGTCAGGGACATGAAAACATATGAGCAGGTTTCTAGACTGGTACCCATGAGAAAATGCAGGATAATATCTGAGAAGGATCTCAAGAAACAAGAGTACTATTATGAAAAAACTGCAAACGTGCAGAAATGAAAAATGGTGGGATTCAAAACTCATTGAATGTTGAATCACACCACGTATGGTCGGGTACCAGTCATAGGCGATGTTTGATTTAAAGAATTACTACCAATTCATACATGGTGATGCTTGCAAATCACTTTGTCAGACAGTGATCCCACATATTTGAGACATGCAAGACGATGACGCTGCCATCAGATGCATTGTTGGATTTGTGGATTCAAACATGACCGATTCGGGTTTGGCGCTTGCGCAGGGCATAGGTTTTGTTGACACGTGCTTTTTTGATGAATAGCAATAAATCCTGCAGTGCGGTTAACCTGCCATGCACTGCGACGACAAGAGAATGCTTTATGTTCTAAAAGAAGACATTGAGAAAAAATGGGACATGCTAAGGGACGCAGATTTTTCAGACGAGCAGATGATAAAGGATCTTAACGAATCAATACGGGATTATTTTGAATGCAAGAGATCATCCTAGGAGCAACCCGCAATGTCAATGATGGAGCACACAAAAGAATGCAGGTATCGAATGGACAACGACATGCCTCATTACAACTGCTACTGCAAATGCCACAAGATAATCATGGCAGACTCTGCAAGATTGGAATCAAGAACTTTCTGATTCTTTTTCAGGCTCAAAATGATCAACTATCCTAGCAATGCTTGTCATGATCACTTCCCTCATCTCGTTTTGAGTCATGCCAGAAGCATGCATCAGCTTCATTTGATCAAGCAGTGCAAAGTGGACCCTGCCCTGAAGGTAGTCCACCAGGCTGTAACCGCTTTTTGGGAATTCGGTAACAAACAGGCCATAGTCAGACAATTCCTCTGCCATGAAAGCCATTTGGACAAAACCTGATATAAAATTTCCAAATGTTCATTAGACTCTACGCGAAGGTACCATCATGACCGAATTTGTCCATAAACCGTACGACAGGATCTATGTTCGTGACATGATAAAGCTCAGCCTTGACGACCTGATAGGAATGATGTCCTCTCTTGAGGCAGCTCACGCATATTGGATTGACGGAGTCCTGTTTGCAAGTTTTGCAATGACAGAGTCAGAAGAGCTGGCAAAAAAGGAGATGCAAAACGAGATGTTTCTCGACAAGATAATTTTTGCAGTACACGCGAAATACACAAAGACAGTAAAGTCATCTACAAATCTTGAGATAGGGGTTTTGAACATGGAGAAGAGCCACCTGTACAAGGACCTGATTTCATGGCTCAAGAAGCAGCCAATATGGAACGAGTAAAAAACTAAGATTGGGCCCAGGACGGGTATCCGCCTTCCAGAGTCACCGCGTCAAAGCCTTCTTTTACAAGCTCATCTGCTGCGATGTTGCCCCTGTAACCGGTTCCGCAGTATGTGCATATCTTTTTCCCCCTGAGATCCTCAATCTGTTTTTTCTTGGCATTTCTGATTGCCAGGCCAAGCGGCATGTGGGTAGAAGACTCTATTTTCCCGCTCTCCACCTCATCAGGCTCCCGGACATCAATTATCACAAAATCTGTTGCCCGTGATCTCAGTTGTTCTGCAGTGATTTTGTCTGCCATGAACAATCAGATGCGCCATCCAATTTATTTCTGTTCAGACAGATCAAAGCAGGCTGCTCAGATAGAATTGCTCGACTCTCCTACTGATTGGCTCAACATAGTCATCGCATGATTTTATGAATTCCTGCCGGGTGTTTTTCTCACTGCTTACCAGAATCACGACCTGGTTGATTTTTTGGCCCGTTGCCTCGTGAAACATTTGGGCATAGCACGTAGTTTGCAAATAGTACTCGTACATGTAATCATCGACCTGGGGCTTTCTTTTTGTCTTGTAATCGATTATGGACAGATCCCCATTGTATTTTGCAATAAGGTCACTTGTTCCTGCGACCCTGAGCCTGTCAGAATACATTCGCTGCTCAATGCATACGACATCAGAGATGTTCTCAAGAAACGGCCTGAGGTTGTTAAAATGGGCAATTGGAAGCAAGTCGTATCCCTCATAGGACAGGGCATTGTTCAGATAGTCCTCGATTATTTTGTGGGACTGGGTTCCGACATGCTGGGCCTGGGCAGTGATGTACTCATGCGCAGGCTCGTTTTCCTGCCATTGCGAGATGCCGTTTTTCTTTTCCTCAGACGCAGTAGCTGACAAGACAGTGCTGATGGACGGATAAATTTTGTCAAACTTTGTTTGATACCAATGGCCGTCCTCCCTGTCAAGCAAGACGGGCTCTCTCGCCTTTAGCATCTGGGCAAAGCTTGCCATCAGGAGGTCTAGAGACAGTCATCTATAAAATGCTTGGATGTTCACGCCATCTTTTTGAATTTGTCAAACTCTGATTTTGCCATAACGAACTGATCCGTCGCGACCTTTAGTGTGAAGATTGGTTCCATCCTTTTGCTGATGATGTATACCCTCTCATCAAAGATCACAGTGTCCACGAATTCCTCATCAGGATACACGGTAAACTGTAAGAAGGCGGAGTCCGTTTTGATCTTTAGCTGAAATCCAAACAGCAACCCAAACTCTTCGTCTTTGTTTAGAAAACCTGTCAGTGCCGCTTGCAGCGAAGGGTCGTTTTCAAGAGGGGCATACAAAGACGGATCCGAGCCATCAACAATGCATGCGACAGGCTCCCCTCTCCTGTGCAGCACAACTGATTTGTGAGTCGGAATGAACTGTCCCGGATCAGGCATTTTGTCCAATGGCATAACAAGACGAGATGTTTTTTGTTTAATAATTATTCAATGCCATTTTAACAGTTAAAAAATGGCCTAAAACTTTCAACCCCGTTAATACTGTGCATGAAATATGCATCTAGCAAATGTTATTGACACAAGTGGGAATTGATCTTAGTAATTATTCCAAATTATTCGTAGATTTTGACTTGGCAAAATCGGAGTATTTTTCTTGAACTTCTTTCATAGTCTTGATTGGGCCATAAACATATTCATATTCCTTAAGTTTCTCATTCATCCATGTAACTATGTCTTTGAATGAATGAGGTTCAAAAATCAACCTACAGCGAATTTCTCGATGGGCGTTTACTTTAGCAGTATTTATTGCCAAATCTTTTAATGCTTCATCCATTTCGATACTTTCGGAAACTACTACTGCCTCAATATGACCAGGCCTTGTCCCCCCCCACACAGTGCTGACAAAAATATCTTCATAGTCTTCACTCTTTGTTACGGTAATTTTAGGCCCTGAATTGCGCGTTTTCTTTGAAGCCATTGAGGATAGTAAAAATTTCTATTTAAAAAAGATGTTTATTGGGAATTAATATTAAGTAGATTCTTTGATTCATTAGTATGGCCATGACATTATTTACTAATTCTAGTGTAACAGATTATTCATTCCGACCGAAAATAGATAGTTCAAAACACCCATCAAATCTTATTTCTGAAGTTATGGAAATACAAGGAATTACCACCCCAAAAATGGATATGATCAGAAAAACTAATGGAAACAAGAGTCATGCTTTAGAAAACATCAGTATTTCGACACAGATTCTATCTTCTAAATCTAACCCAAAACGTCTTTCAAAATCATCAAGCATATACAAAATTCTTACTAGAAAAAAATGGCCAGAATTATCTTCAAGAATTTCACAGAATATTCTAGATGTAAAGAATCAGACATTTGATAATAAACAAATGCTTGAAACTATCGACGCATTAAATAAATTTAAACTTCAAAATAAAGATGATTCGTATTTAATGGATATTGCAACCACTTTAGATACGTACTTTAGAGACATTTTCGTCTCACTAGAATGTTCAAATCCAAAAGATGCGATTTTGAAATTTAAAAGATGTAAAGAAATTCTCGATGAAGTTCAATCATTAGATGAATACTACAAAGAATTAGGAATCGATCCACTACAAGATTCAGAATTAAAACAAATTGACGTTATAGACGGAAAACCTATTTTTACAATTAATGACTGAAATAGTAAAAATCAGTAAAGGTTCAAAACCTCAACAAGTTTTTGATGAGGGGGATTCATTAGCAATTGGCTCAAAAATTCACTCATTTTATTGGGATTTTGATGGGCCTAAAAAAATAGATGATTACGAACCTGTAGGAGTGAAAGATGAATGTGGATTTACTAGATTTCATTATCATGGATTGATAATTTGGACAGATTTTGTTAAAGAAGAAACTAAACCAGTGGTATCATTTTTTACCTCTTTTCATACACCTGTATTTTGTACAAAGCACAACCCAGTATCGGCCAAACCAGGAGATATCATTCATAGATTACATTGGAAAGCATTCATGAAATTATGGAAAATATTAGACAGTAAAGACAAATATGAAACTGAGCCTTATTCTTCTAAATTAAAGATCACAGAAATTCATTCAGATAAAAAATTCACGTTAAATAAAGCAAAATATTTGATACTTTTTACTCCAGATGGAAAAATTGATTCATTGCCATTGTCAGATGCTATAAAATTAAAATTAAAGAAGATTTCTGTTACTTAATAATCATCAACAGGGGTCTAAAACTTTCAACTTCGTTAATATTGTTCCAAGTAAACTCCTGATAAGATCTCAAAAACAATAAAGCTTATTGATCAGATCGCGCAATATCACGCATGAGTATATTCCTTGTTGAAAAGAAAAAGTCCATCAAATGTTATCGGACTTACCACAAAGCATGCACTAACAAAAATGATTTTTGCGGATGCGAATGCCATAAGATTGCAAAGATGAATGGGGAAGCCTGATGCCAGCATCACGTAATCCACAGAACGACCCTAACAAGTTTCGATCAAAAGGATACGTAGCAACATCGGCAGCTGAGTATTCAGCCCATCAAGCTGCACTGGCAGCTGAGAAAAGACTTGCACAAATAGCATCTAATACATCTCAGGCGATAGGCGCAATCAATTCACAGAACTTTGCAGATCCAGAAGTAAAGAGAAAAGCCTTGAGAGAGCAACAAGGCAATCAAGACAGAGCACAACAGGGATTACAAGAACTCGCACAGGCAAAGTCAAGCGGTGCATCAGCCCAAGAGATCAGAAAGATCCATGACAAATACTCAATATCAGAACAGACATTAAAACAGCAAAGGGTAAGCAGGAGTCATGCAGCTAGTGTCGTTGCATCTAGACAGGCAGTCAGTCAGGAAAGCAAGGCATCTGCAACATGGCGTTCAGTCTTTGATAAAATTAATGGAAGCAGTCCTTCAAACCCAATCAAGAGCGAGCAACCCAATTACAATTTGGTATCACCATATCTCAAAGCTGCACAGAATCCAAAAGGTTCTGCATACAATCCTTATGAAGGGAAGCAACCCCTCCAGAAAGTGTTTTGAGAAAAGAATCGAGATCTACAGGCCGCATTATTTCTTCAAAGGAGAGCGTCCAAGAATTGCAAGCCATCCTGATGAAATTAGATACGGGAAGCAATTTGACATCGAAGTTGCAGATGCAGACACCATAAAATCTGTCGCAATAATCCGTCCTTCAAACACCACCCACTGCCTCAATCCTGAGCAGAGATACGTGGGTCTGAAATTTGAGAGCAAGTCAGGCATTCTTTTGTCAGTGCAAGTGCCTGCAAACAAGAGCCTGACACCTCCAGGATACTACATGCTTTTTGTCGTGAACTCAGAAGGGGTTCCAAACATCGCGCCATTTGTATTGCTGTCATGATACAGGCAGTCCTTGGATTAACTCGCATGCAGTTGAAAACTTTTGTCAATATCGGGGTCAACTTTTACGCATCAGAAGCAGTTAGAACAACTCTTGTAATCATTTTCATGAGTTTTGATCCAAGAAATGTCACAGTCAGATTTTCAAATAATTTGGAAAAACGAAAATGATTTCTTGATCATCTCCGACATGCTGGATTTTGTTTCACATTCTAAAAGCGGAATTGCTCATTTGGTGCAGTATATTCTTCCTAGTCCGTAGCAATCATCATGGGAATCCCGCTACGTTTTCTTTTCATCAAAGGCAGACATTAATCGCCTAAGAGACATTTTTGCCAGCAAGGTCTATTTTGTCAGGCACCTGGGGCGCCATGATGGATTTCTTGAAGATTTGTAAATCCATGTCATGGATGGTACAAAGAAACAAAGAGAATGCAAGCCGCATGCACATATTTAGTCGCTTGGGCAATCAGACACATCAAATGATCAAGAAAGCCATGTTTCTGGTTAGGCAATACCCCATTCCGTCTCTTGCACTTTGCGGGCTACTTATAGGGAGCATTTTTCACTGGCTGCTTGGGAGTCCTGATTCAGGTCATTCCATATGGTTGGCGATTTTAGTTGCCGGAGGGGCGCCGATAGTATGGGACACCATCAAGGGAATGCTTCGCCGTAAGTTTGCTGCAGATATTGTTGCAATGCTTGCCATTTTGGTTTCAGTCATTACAAATGATCCATTCCCGGGCGTCATAATTGTGCTAATGCAGTCAGGTGGAAAGGCTCTTGAAGACTATGCATTTCGTCATGCTCAGGACTCCTTGGAAGAGCTGTCAAAAAGAGCTCCCAGGTTTGCGATTAGAAAGAGGGATGGGATGTTGGATAAAATAGACGTAACCGACGTAAAGCCAGGCAATGTGCTGTTAGTTCGGACCGGCGACCTCGTACCTGTTGACGGGATAACAAGAAACGACCAGGTCCAAGTTGACGAGTCAGCATTGACCGGAGAGCCAGTCACAAAGACAAAAAATGACGGCGATCTTGTCTTTAGTGGCACTGTGAATGTCGGAAACCCGTTTGAGATGGAGGCGCAAAAAACCAGCGGCGAGAGCCAGTACGCAAAAATAGTTCAGATGGTCAGAAAGGCCCAACAGGAAAAGGCGCCACTCCAGAGATTAGCTGACAGGTATGCAGTATGGTTTACACCCATTGTGATTGCAGTGAGTTTGGCAGGCTGGGCCATCACGCAGAGTACGACCACAATTCTTGCAGTACTGGTAGTTGCGACTCCCTGTCCTCTGATTTTTGCCACTCCTGCTGCAATAATTAGCGGGATCAACCGGGCTGCCAAAAACAACATCGTGATCAAAACAGGCTCTGCAATAGAACAGCTTGGAAAGGCAAAGGCAATACTCTTTGACAAAACAGGGACCATAACCTTTGGCTCCCCAAGACTGGAAGAGCTAAGGCCCATAGATGACGTAAATTTCAATTCTCTTCTACGTAAAATTGCATCAGTAGAGCAAATGTCATCGCATCCTGCTGCTCAGTCTGTTCTGGCTTTGGCCGAAGGCAGATTTGGCAGCATTCCAACCCCCGAAAACTTTCATGAGACGCCAGGGGCAGGCGTGGAAGGAGATGTAGACAGGCAACACATCATGATTGGATCTGAAATCCTTTTTGCAGATATGGACATGAAGCTAAAACAGCGCATCAGAGACGTCAAAAACGAAATTGATTCGGATGGAAAAATGCTGGCATTTGTAACAGTTGACGGGGCCCTTTCAGGCGTGCTCATTTTTGTGGACATGGTAAGGCCTGGCGTCGATGCAATGATTGGCAAACTGAAAAAATTAGGAATAAGACAGACTGCTCTGCTGACCGGAGACAATTTGCACAATGCGGAAAACATAGCACGAAAATCCGGAATATCGGCGGTTCATGCAAATCTCTTACCAGAGCAAAAGGTATCCATAGTCAAAAAGACCAAAGATGTCTTTGGCAACGTAATCATGGTTGGCGACGGAATCAACGATGCGCCGGCTTTGGCAACTGCGACAACCGGGATCGGGATGGGATCAAAAGGCACGGCGATTTCTGCCGAAACATCCGACATCGTGCTGATGGTTGACGATGTCACAAAAGTCATGACTGCGGTTGAAATCAGTAAGCGGACAGTAAAGATAGCCAAGCAGGGGATTTTTTTTGGGTTGGGTGCAAGCTTTGTCCTCATGGGCTTTGCAAGTTTTGGATACATAGAGCCTGAATACGGAGCGCTATTGCAAGAGGTACTAGATGTGGCAGTAATTCTAAACGCCATGAGGGCTCGTTAAAACGAGGTTTGAACATCCATCTTTTGCACTATAATCGTTTTGACGTTGTCAATTATGAGACACGGTAATAAAAAAGAATGATGAACCATATCAGTGTCAATTGATTCAGGAGCAAATGTACGATCAGCAAATCAGGGTATTTTTTTATCTGCAGATTCTTTTGGACGTGATTAGACTTGGTATGACAATAACAGTATCAGATAACACACATTTTACTAAAATAATTCATCTCAAGACAACCATCTGTTTGATTAATTCATTAATGGTGAATCAGCCACAAAGACAGTCATGAAGTTTTGCTTTGACTGCGACACCAAACTGTCTCAGAACATGGACGATGTTGGAGGCCCGTGGGTTTGCCCAAAGTGCCATCCCGAAAAAGTAATGCCAAAAAGGCCCACCTATGGAATGAACTGTTCGGGCAAAACAAAGTCATGCTCTAAAGGATGCGGGGCTCAGATTTACTGGGATGATGCGTTCAAATCAGATAGCGGGAAGTTCATCCCGATTGATGCAAGAACCGACGAGCCTCACAGGTGCGAACAGGCAGAACGCACCGAATACTTTCCGGATCAGACAAGAGAGCATTCAAAGCCAAGTGCGGCCATTTCAGAGCCCAAGATTGAGCTGCCTGCGGAAATCCTCTTTGACATAGACAAGATCCCAAAATCGCTGATTGATGACGACATGATAATACGCGAACTGGTTCAAGGCCACAAGGATGAGACTCTGGGAATTGTGCACTATGAGAACGTCAGATCCTCAGAGCCGGAGAAAATACCCATAGACGCCCTCAATGACGTCCTGTCAGACAACATCCTAAACGGAGTCAAGAGATATGGCTTCTCCGGATTCTTGCCGTTTCAGGAGCAGTCAATTCGTTCCATCATCAGTGGAGACAACTGCATCATTTCTGCCCCTACAGGCTCTGGCAAGACGGAGGCATTCAGCATTCCAATACTGCAAAAAATTTCTCAGGACGCGGTTCCAGGGATATTTGCATTGTTTGTATACCCGCTTAATGCGTTAATCGATGATCAGGTGTCCAAGATTTCTGATCTTGTTGACAGGTGCGGGTTGCGAGGCAAGGTCTCGGTGTATTCTATTCATGGCGGGCAGAGCTCCGAATACAAGGACATGATCATTGCAGACTCAGGCAAGAAGGCATTAATCATTGCGACAAATTTTGATTTTATCAACTATCATTTGATTTTACAAGACAGAAAATGGAATGAACTGTTCAAGAATGCAAAAATAATTGTGATGGATGAGGCCCATTCATACACCAGCTTCCACGGGTCCAATGTCTACCATGTGCTAAACAGAATGAAGAGGTACATGGGAGACGTCCAGTATGTGGGGGCATCTGCGACACTTGACAACTCCAAGGAATTCTTTTCAAGCATGTTTGATTTGCCTGAGGAATCATTCTCATACGTCGAAAGCAAGACACGCCGAAAGCACAACATGCACATGTTTTTTGTAATGCCAAGAAAGTACGGACAAAGGACCACGATGGAGATGATCGCATCAATATGCTTCAAAAACAAGTCAACGCAGCTGATCTTCAGCAATTCTCACAATGACGCAGAATTCCTTGCATCAAACGTGGAGGAGGCAAACGACGGGATAAGGATCCAAATACATCGTGGAGGATTGGATCAGAGCAGCAGAAAACTGCACGAGTCTCAGATGAAGGCAGGCGAGTTAGACGCCCTGTCATGTACTCCCACATTGGAACTAGGGATTGACATCGGGCACGTGGATGTCGTGATTTCCGCGTTCAAAAACGAGTATGACTCTTTCGTGCAGAGAATAGGCAGGGCAGGAAGAATGGGCCAGAAATCCTATGCGATATGTGTCTTTGATCCAGACGATGCGGCATGCCATTATTTTGCAAGGCACATTGACAGATACCTGGCACAAGATCACATCATACCAATCAACAAGAAGAACCCCATCATATCAGACAAGCATGCAGAGTCAGTAGAGGTTGAAAAGGAGGCAGTTGCGACAAGCGACAAGTCACAGTTCTTTGATTTTGCAAACAGCATAAACCTGCGCGGAGCATCCGGCGAGATTTCCATATATTATAACTCAAGGAAGATAGGCACTCGTGCGGTCCCAACAGGATACTATCAGCTACACCAGAACGCGCTGTATCATTTCAATAAAGAAAATTACGAGGTCACGTCCATAATCAAGTCTCAGAACGGCGCAAGGGCATATCTGAAAAAATCAGGCGAAAGGCAGAAAAGAACCATGCCGATAGTCGCAACATCGATAGTTCAGGCATCAGAGAGGGATGCTGTACGGCGGGAAATCGTCGCAGGGTCCAGAAAAATATTGCTGCGTTACGGGGTAATCGAACTGAGCAGGACGATTACAGGATACCTCAAGGGAAACTATAACGAGTCATCTGAAAACTTTGAGACACATAATGGTGCCAACATTCCGTCATGGAGGAACTTTAACTGGAAGTCAAAGCATTCAGCAGTGAGCATCGTGATTCCTTCCGAGTTTGTTTTGAAGGCGGGCGGCTCTGATCAGTTATCGTCTGATTCCAGGACTCATACGATAGCGCATGTGCTGATCAACGCGGCAAAGATCATCACAAAATCAGAGTCAAATGACATTGACTCGTATTATGAAAACGGGACGATATACCTGTATGACAACTCCTCAGACGGGTTCAACGGGTGCAGCAAGATAATCTTCGATGACTTCGAAAAGATTCTTGTCACATGCAATTCGTTGCTTTCTGACTGCGGATGCCCGTCTGACCCTAAACAGAGAAAATCAGTCGAGCAAGGAGAAGTATGGGGAGGGTGTCCAAAATGCACGTTTACCACAAATTA
Source organism: Candidatus Nitrosopumilus sp. (assembly GCA_020431995.1). GTDB lineage: Archaea > Thermoproteota > Nitrososphaeria > Nitrososphaerales > Nitrosopumilaceae > Nitrosopumilus. Next base: position 2,483 of record JAGQHE010000029.1, on the reverse strand, counting down.
CTGCCAGACTAAAAACAAGGAGCTGACAAAAAAGGGCGCCATGGAGTTTTTTTCTTTATTCTCATAAGCAGTGCGAGTCAGTTTTGAGCCTGCAAATACGGCATTCCTTGATGTTGCACTGAGTCGGCATTGAAAAACTCTTAATTCCAAGTAGTTGAGAAATTATTCATTGCAATATGAAATCCTAAAAAACCCGCTTGGGATCATCCATGTCTCAATGAACAGGGGGGACAAAATAACAGCCGAAGCAGGCTCGCTTGTATTCATCAGAGGAGACATCGAGACCGTGACATCCATGAGGAAAGGCGGTTTCCTAAAAACGCTGAAGACGGCCGCGTTGGGCGGAGAGTCGTTTTTTGTAAACAATTTTATCGCAAAAGAAGACAACTGTACTCTGGGCCTTACAGGAAATATGCTCGGTGACATTACGGTGATCAACGTAAAGGAAGAGTTCATTGTGCAGTCAGGGGCGTATGTTGCGTCAACCGAGGATCTGACACTGGACACTCAGTGGCAGGGATTTACAAAGGGGATTTTTGGGAGCAATCTATTCATGCTAAAGACACTTGGCAAGGGAGACATGTTTGTAAATGCATGGGGAGGGATTTTGTCTGTGGACCTTACGGAGGGAGAGCGAATGATACTTGACAACTATCAGCTAGTTGCAATGAGTGCAAGCGCCGGATACAGGGTGACAAAACACGGAGGGTTGAAGACATCAATATTGGGAGGCGAGGCCCTGGTGATAGAGATCACAGGTCCTGGAACCGTATACTATCAGACAAAGAACTTTACAGAGTTTGTCAGGGCATTGATTCCGTTCTTGCCTAGAAGAAACTAGAGATCTAAATCTCATTGGTACCGTCTGATCCCGTCTCCTTTTGGACAGTCTCTTCTATTGATTTGATGCATTCATGGCAGATTACGGATTTGTCAGGCAAGCTGCGTATGATGTCATGATCCTGAAACACGGAATCATATGTTGCTCCAATCACAATTTTGTTGGTCCATACCTGATAATCCTCTTTCTTTTTGCCGCATACGAAGCAGTTCACAAGCCTGATGAGATGCAAGCAACCTAAATAACATTGGCGTATGCCAGATGCTAAGAGTGATCATGCTCGGAGTGGTCACATTTTGGACAGTAATACTCAGCAGGCATGTTCTTCGTCTCGTTTCCTCGCCTTTTTGCTTTTGGATCTCTGCTGTCCATTTCAACGTTGCATTTTTTACAGATTCTTACCATGACTTTTATCCAGATGATGCAAAACTTAAGCATATTGTGGCTTTCCAAGTTGTGGCATGGCAGAATCGTTTGAAAATCTTGTACATTTCAAACAGGTTTTAAGAGTTTCAGATGAAGGCATTAAATCAAATGAATTCCCATTGCCACCATGCATAAGAAAAAAGACAGCATCAAGGAAAAAGAAGAATTCAGGAAAAAAATCGAGAACGGCGAAGTCCTAGACTTTACTTAGGATGATGCCAGAGGATCTCAGACATCCTGATCAAGCAGATTGCTCGTTGATCACGTTTAATGTCATGCTTGATTTGATATGAGGCAGGGTTCTAATCGATTTTGTAATTATGGTCTCCAACGCCTTATCGCTGTCCGTCTCCACTTTGCAGATGACATCATAAAATCCGAATACAACATCAGCCTCTTTTACTTCAGGGATATGGCTGAGGCTTCTCAGTGTCGGATATTCCTCGCCTTTGTCACAATGGATTACGACATAAGCTTGCGCACTGTTTTGCCCCAGCATCAGTCCGATTAGTTTTTCAGACGGCCTGAACAGTTCCTCGGATTCCGAGCGAGTAAGAGTCACAGTCGAATGGATTTTAGGGATTTTACGAATGGACTTGGTAACTATGTCCTGGATTCCATCTTCAGAGTCGGATTCTATTTGGGCAATTATGTCATAAAGACCAAATGTCCCATGGGCTTCTTTTACGCCGGTGATTTTTTTCAATCCTAAGATCACTTCTTTTTCCGAGCCAAGATCACAGTTCATCATGACATATGCTTTTGCCATTGTTCCTCCTAGCTTTGCCCCTTTACTCCCATTAGCGTTAGAGTGGAGCGCACATGCTCAAGCTTTCTTATGTCTTCAATGACCGTTTTTCTGATCTCGTCTTTGTCCTGATTTTCCAGCTTGGTAATTATGTCAAACGCTCCAAATATGCCATGAATCTCTTTTACGGATTTCATCTGTTTCAGAGAACTGATTATTGGCAGTTCAGTGCCAAGATCACAATTAATTAAGACATAAGCGGTTTCCATAAAGATGGTATGCCAAAAACATACTTAAATAAAACTTTATAAAATATTTATAATTGTAAGTGTTCAACAAAAAAAACTAAACATAAATAAATCAAAATGATTTTTTATACCCGTTTTAAACATGGAAGAATTTGATTGTAAGATTTGTCGGTAAAAATCAGGTTTGAATATCGACCCATGTCCCAGATGAAGTTGCCAT
>JAGQHE010000120.1 GCA_020431995.1 Candidatus Nitrosopumilus sp. | reverse complement strand
TGATCTGGGATTTCCCATATGCTAATTGATGATGAAAATGAAGACTAGGATTTTGATGGTATTTGTAGCTGGAATGATTGGATTTGCAGTAATTCCATACTCCTATGCATCTTGCGCTGCTCCATTGTTTGGTCCTCCAGGACCGTGCTTTGATTCCATTATGGTATTCACTGACGCGCCACTTACTGAACGCTCTATCATGGAAAACTATGCCAGAAACATTGAGTCAAACTATGGAGAGTGGCAAATGTCTGACAGAGACTGGGATGATGAAGATGAAGCATTGCAACTGCCTGCAATAGTCTGCACAGAGTTTGTGGCAGAAGGTACAAAACAGTATAGAATGGCCAAATGGGTGGACTTGCACACTATATCCAGCTTTGAAAACCATAGAGATGATTCCCTTTGCGACAAGTGGCTTGCACCAATTGATGACGGAGTAAAAATAAAGTGGAACAAACCTAACTATCTGCCAAATGATATGGGTGTTGTCAGAGTAATTGACAAGGAGATGAACCAAGATGACAAGAAAGCAGATTCTTTTGACATCCATGTGTGGTCAGATACTGATCATAATGGCATTGAACTGACAATAACTGAAACTGATATGGATAATGGAATTTTTGAAGGACGAGTTTTCTTTACAACTGAGGGTGAATCAGGAGACACCACGCTTTTAGTGGAGGATGCCGTGTATGCTGAACACAAGTCAAATGTTGGTTCTGCCAGAATAATCAATGAGCCTGAATATGTAGAACCAACTGAGGAAATACTTGAAAATGCATTCATAGAATGTGCGGAGGGATACAAGCAGGTTGATTCTCAGTGTGTGCCTGATGATGTTCTTACGATTAGTTACGGTCATCAATGGGCTCTGAAAATTATTTTGATAATCCTTGTTTTGATTATAATATCTGTTGGAACAATTCTGGGTTTAAAAATTTGGAGAAAAAGAAAATGAACAAGATTCTAATCATAATTCCAATAATTGTTGGAACTGCAGTGTCTTTGTTCTTTCTTATAGATTCTACTCGTTTGCTTGAAGAAAAGCCATTTGAGAATACTTTCAAGAGTAAAGTGGAAACTGATTTTATGAACAAGATTAGGGAAACAGGTGATGATTCTGAACCTATGACTTTTACTGTAATTTCAAAGCAAGACCTCCTTAGTTTACACGAGAACTATTGCGGTCATGCCCATATGGCACAAGACGAATATTGGTATTTCGCCGATACTTATAATGACGTTCTGCTGAGCTCCAGTGTTATTCAAAATATTTCTTCTTGGTGTGAAGATGACAATGATGGTTGTTACTGTGAATTGCGTGAATTCATCGGGGTAGATAGAAGAAGTTATGAGGACTGTTTTAGAACGTATGTATCTGAAACATGTGCTGTTACTCATATGCCAAGAACTTCTACTTCGTTTGATCCTACCAAATGCAAATGGATTGAAAAAGAAGAGCCTTCTACATGGGTCTCATTACCAATAACATCGTGTGGGTATCCATGGCATGAATCAAACCATGAAAAAACCAAAC
>JAGQHE010000119.1 GCA_020431995.1 Candidatus Nitrosopumilus sp. | reverse complement strand
TTTTAATCCAACTAGGAATTGTCGCACTGTTATTAGTTGTGGGTTGTTCTTTAGGATTATTTTGATCAGAATTTACAGTACTGGCATCTAAAACAAAAGTAGAACTTCCAATTCCTGAAAATGTTTTATCAATTTCTTGACCAGTACTAAAAACTACAACTGTTAATTCATAATTACCTTCTGATGGCAAATTGACTGTTTGAATATCAATTCCTTCTGTAGAGACTAATCCAGGTTGAAATGAATCATCGCCAATTTCTTCATAAAGAGTATTACCAGTATCATCTGCAATCCTAAAACCATGTCTAACATATTTTAGTAATTTACCATCAGGTCCAAAGAATGTTAATTTAATTGGAATATCATCACCGGCGTCAAATTTTTTGTCATAGGATACTTTGACTAAAACTCCAGAATCAAGAGTCATATCAAAAGTATGTTCATTAAGTACAGCTGAGTCTTTAGGAGCTAGTCTAAAGTCCATCGAGTGTGAGTTTTCCGACACCGAATTTGCAACTTTAAGAATTTTATCTTTACTTAACAAATAATGCAAAATCAGAGTGCCGTCCATCGAGTAAGGATCTGCAATAAGTTCTCTACCAACTAACGATATACCATTAACAGATGCATCATATGACGGGGATTTTGTAAAAGATTTGAATGAATTTGGAAAATGAATTTCTTGATGAACAAATACATTTTGACTTTCTAGTCTTTTCATATCCCAGTTAAATGGCATTGACCACGTTATTGCTGTTGTAGCATCATCAAAATTAAAATTTGAAATTACATCATAATAAGAAATAATTGGTGTATCATATGTATTTCCTTGATAAATGATATTTTCATCAAAAATATCTGCAACGCTTAACCATGACTCAAATTTTGGTGTATCAGAAGTACTAAAAATATTTTTATCAAAATCAATTCCAAAAATTTCAATCTCAAAATGGTATAATCCAGCCTCCAATAATACTGGGGCTTTGACACTAATCTGATCATTTGCTGACATCCAGCCTCTCAGATATGGTTCTGTATCACCATAAACTACAACATCATTTACATTCAGAACAGTTGGTTGAATCTTTAGGAGAAGATCACCAGAATGTGTATGAAACAAATCTCTCATCAAAAGTTCACCATCTTTTTCAACTTTAACAAACATTGAGGTATGTTTTATTGGCTCACCAGTATTAGCATCAAATAATTTTAGTTCTAGAGTAGTATCACCAATTGTATCCTCAGTAAGAATAGGAGGGCTGATTTTGATAAAAAGGCTAGCATCACGATCACCTACACTAGCAGGAGGTAAATTTTCTTGTGTAAGACCATCAGCAAATGCATTTGGAAGAATTGCAGGAACAGTAAAAACACCAACAATCATCAATAATAATGTAAATTTGTGGTGCAACGATTTAGATCTGTAAAAACTATATTTAAAGATGATATGGCGTGTTTAGTGGGAAAATTATCCAAAAAAAGGTTTTGTGGTACATATACGATCCTTTAAGATGATTTTTGATTTTCTAAATCTTCAAATTGAGTTTCAGTGCACATATTGAGTTATAATGCTGAATGGAGGAAACTTTATCACTTGTCAGAATTTATTTAAAAACCTATGAT
>JAGQHE010000118.1 GCA_020431995.1 Candidatus Nitrosopumilus sp. | reverse complement strand
AACTCTTGGTGAAATAGAATTAGAAAGAAAAGCAACAGGTGCTTTATCAATCAAGGGAAATTTTATGGCAGGAAGTCTAACTTATGACGGCCCAATAATTATGCAAGGAAGTATAACAAGTCCATCTTGGACACAGGAATATCAAACAAACATACATCTTACTAAAGGTGATTTCAAATTTATTGATCCTTTAGAAAATAAGTATAAAATTGATAATGGTGCTAGAATAACTGCTGACCATGGAAATATTGTTGTTGGAAATGTTTATGGTAGGAAATATAGAATTGAAGATCTAGACGGAAGAGTAGGAATTTTTCAAACCCGGGAACATAGGACATGTATCTCAGCTCCAAATGGAAAAATAATTGCTGAAAATGTTGTTAATACTGTATTGCTAGAGGCTGATTCTATCATTGTTCTTAATGTTGAAGATGACGTAACGCTATCTGCACGTGAAATTTTGTTTTACGGGAATAAGCTCACATATGATTCCACAATTGAATTAAAACAAGGTGGCTCAATACGATTTTTTGAAAATTTTTCAATTCAAGGATTAAGTGGTGATGCAATAATCAAGCTTGAAAATGGTAAAAAAATTAGAATGTTTGATCTCAAAACTAAAAGAATTAAAGATTTAGCCGATGATTTTGTTCCAAATAAAGAAATCTATGCAAAAGATGCCACCATGGTTGGACATGGATTTACCATCACATATGATATGTTAGATAATCTCTCAAAGAAACCTGTTAAAAAACAAAAAACCAATTGGGCATTAAAGTTTGGTTTTTCAAAAAATTAACTAATTCATATTTAATATTACAAAAAAGATAGATTTGCGGTGACCGTGAATTATCTTCTTCCAAACCCATCTAATACTGTCCTTCTAACTTCAAATACATTGTAATCATATTTTTGTTTTAATTCGATAACACATAATTCGATAAACTCGTACCCAGTCAATTTTTTTACCATCTTGTACATATTCTCCCCTATTACAAAGCTGTTTCTTGGACAAAGGGAATTAATTTTAAAACATCGATTGACTGTAGGACCAAAAATATCACTGATATTAGAAGTAATGCTTTCTGCTACCTTCACAGAACCATATGTTAAACTAATCTTATAATCTAATCTGGGCAAGTTTGCATCTTTAAGCTTTTCTTGTAATTTACCGTGAGATTCGATCATTGACAAACAACATTCTACAATATTTTTCAGTATTGCATCATCTTTAATATCTACATTTGCGAACCTGAACATTAAAGCGTCTCCTATATTTTTGACCACTTGACCTTTGTATTCTTGAATAATTTTTGCCATAAAATTTAGAAAGATTTCATATAATTTTGTGATGTCTTGATCAGATAACTTTGAAGTTATTCTAGTAGAATCTGACATGTCAACCACTCCAACACAATCATTTTGCTCACGTTGAGAAAACTTTAACATGTTGCCTTTAAGCTGCTTGATGACCTCTTCTTTTTGTTTGATCTCAATTAATGACTCTTGCAGCTTTTGTGCCATTGAATCAAACGCATTTGATAACTCTTCAATTTCATCTCCAGTTTTAATGCTAGTCCTAACGTCAAAATTTCCACTTGAAATTTTATTTGCAGCAATCTTTAGTTTTATTAATGGTCTTGAAATTGATTTTGATATCAGAAAAGCAACAATACCCATTATTATAGTAATTACTACCCCTGTCTGAAGAATTCTCTCTTGCAGAATGTCAATTGGTTTTTCTACTTCTGATTTGTCAATTTCCACTAGCAAAACAATCCCTAAATCATCTGCACAGTATGAAGATCCATAGATTAGGATATTTCTATAATCTTCATAAAACCCTAAATAATTTTCCCCTTCGTTAAAGCATTTTTGAACACTTAAAGTATCTACTTTCTGATTAAAAACTACATCTTCATAAAATCTAGATTCCGATAACATCAAAAATTTGTCACTTACAATATAAGATTCTCCAGTTTCTCCTAATCCACTTCTATTTAGAAAAACACTATCTATCGCCGCAGTTCGCATTCTTGAAATTATCACTCCTATTGGATCATCTCCTTTTTTACTCTCATTTGCATAAACAGGTGAAACAACAACCATTTTTTTGCCAGATTCTGTAGGTTCAAACTCAATAAATGATTCCTTTAACCCTCTCTGGAAAAATGAATTTTCAAGAAAATCTTTATTCGGATCCCCTACAAGAGAAAAGAAAACTTTTCCGTTATTGCCAATTATTTTTACGTCTTCAAACCCTATGGAAAATCCTATGAGTTCTTGAAACGCCTGAATTTGAATTAAAAAGTCTCTGCGATTGTTCTCTTTGATCTCTTTAAATTCGTTTTCAGGAACATCATTCATTTGTGAAATTAAAAGCTGAATCATTGGATCGCTAGCAAGAATATTATTCTGCTCAATTCTTGATTCTAAAAGTAATCTTAGTGTTTCTCCTCGTACAGTTGATTCTCCTATCAACTGATCTCCTGCTCTATCTTTTAGAATCTGATCAGCATAATTGAAACTCAGAAATCCTGTTATTGAAAGAACAATAACTGATACAATCAGTACCAAGAAAATGAGTTTTTTACTAAGATTAAATGAGATCGACAATTTTTTTCAGTTTTTATTTTATATAAATATCAAGGCTTTTAGTATTTTCACGTCTTTTGTGCCTATTGTGATTCTTTAAGATGGTAGTCACTCACATTTATGAAAATCATATCAAATATTTAATTAACTAATTCTTTTTTTAAAAACATGGGGTTATTCATCTTGCTCTCAATATTTCTCGCTTTAGCCTCAACATCTGTTGTATATGCAGAAGAATATGTAATTGATATACCATTTGGAGCATATAACCCTGAACTGAATACTCCTGCTGAGGTATGGTATGATCCTCCTCAAATCTCTATTCTTGTTGGTGATACAATTACTTGGTATAACGATGACAGAGAAGGCCACACAGTTACTAGTGGGAAAGGCTCAGGTAGATATGGGTGGATGAGCGATAATTTTGGTACCTCTGATGATTATTTTAACAGTGGACGATTTATGCCAGGCGAATCGTGGTCATATACGTTTGAAGAATCTGGCACTTTTCAATATTTTTGTACTATTCATCCTTGGATGGAAGGTGTGATAGTTGTTGAAAAATTAATTCCAGATTTTCCCCATGATGCTACTGGCACAAAAGTAGAATTTCCACTTTTACAATATACTCCAGATTTATCTGTAGAAGTCAATTTATCATGGGATCCACCAATTATTAAAACTCATGAAAAAATTCAATTTGTATATCAATTCTATGATCCTCAAACAAATTCAAATCTAGCAAATATGAAATACAATTTTATAATATTTCAAAATGGAAAAGAAATTTTTCGAGATGAAGGACTAAGTCAAATAGGTGGAGACTACAGAAATTTTATTTTTAGTGATTCTGGTTCAATTATAATAAGAATAGAAGGCATTCATGCCCCTTCAATATTTGCTGAAGAAAGTGTAACTGTAAAAGGTGATGTACAAGATAAAGAACAAAGATTAGTCGATTTTACCTCAGTAGTCTATGACAACCCAGAAAAGATTACACATGAAGATTATCATGCTAAACCAGCGCAGAGACTATCAACTTACTATGAATTGATGATAGTCATTATTCTTGTTCCTGCGGCGTTGTTCCTTTTTGCATTCTTTTGGGTAATGAGAAAACCAAAACTGTCAGATAGTAAACCCGGTGCAGTCAAAATTTAAAATAATAAAAAGAAATTAAAATTGATTGAACTAATCTAATCGATTAATTCAGTCCAACCTTTGACGAAGACTGAGTTCTTGTAGAGTGGAACTGGTTGTCCAACAGTAAAGTCCATTGGTCTCATCCAAAAGATTGCTTTTGTTGGGCATACACCGATGCATGCACCATCAGAAATACATCT
>JAGQHE010000028.1 GCA_020431995.1 Candidatus Nitrosopumilus sp. | reverse complement strand
CCGGAGCTGGTTCCGGAGCTGGTTCTGGTTTCATCCTAGAGCCAAATTCAGATAAAATATCTTCCGCATCTTTTGACTTGTTATTGTTGCTCAATTTTAGGTTCCTATTATAACAAAATTCTCTTTGGCTTTTATTTAATTTTTCAGGTCTTTCCACCAAGATAGTCATCAAATATTTTTTCAAGATCGTCATCATTACCACATTTTCTAATTTTGTCTACTAGATCTGCTTCTTCTATCTCATAGCAATTCAAGACATCTTGAAAATCTTTAAAAATCAACATCGCTTTATTTTTAAAAATACAATGATAGAGTTTTTCTTTTTCCATTTTTTCAGGTTTTAAATTCACACCATTTTCATCAGCAGAAACAGGATATTCCATAAGAAAAGTGAACATAAATGGTATTTAGATGAATGGAATCAATCACTTGACAGCATTTTTCCAGGTTCATTCAAGATTCAAATCATGCATATTGAATCAGTTTTGAGAAGCGATGCGTTTTGGAATAACCATAGTTTAAATTCAGAGGCATCATACCGATACGAAATGATTCAGGATTTTAGTTTTGAGAAGATTTTGGTTCCATACAACGCAACCACAGGAGCAGAAAGAGGGTTAAAAGCTTCGATAGAATTTGCGAAGAAAACAGATGGTGAGATCATACTGATCACTTGTGTAGAAGATCAATCAGTGTTATCATTTTTTAAAAAAAGTAAAAATGAGAAATTTGAAGAGCAAAAGAAAATCATTGAGAAGGAATTAAAAAGGATTGAATCTGAAAATAAAGAACTGGCAAGACCAATCAGACATGTTGTTCTAAAATCATCTTTTGTTCCAGAAACAATTATTGACTATGCCGAAAAAAAACAAATAGATCTAGTCATTATTGGACAAACAAAAATTAGACATGCTGAAAAAAAATATCACCAAAGCATGGCAAACTATCTTTTACAAGGATTAACTTGTCCGTTATTGGTAGTAAAATAATAAGAATCCTAAAAGTATGCTCANNAACCCACAAAAATTGTTATCGTGATAATCATGCGTTGGCATGTTTGATCAAACAATAAAGATATTATCTTAATTAGACTAGATACACGGGAAATTGAGAAAAATAGAAGTCATCTGTTACGAGCAACAGAGTCAAAGCATAGAATATGTTTTTAAAAAATACAAGATTCCGTTCCATACGGAATTAACCATGGCAGAAAGTGAGAGATTATTAAGATATACAGGAATATGCCCTGACTTATTAGCAAATGCTCTAACTAACGAATTAAACAAAATAATAGATACTAGGAATAAAGATCTGTATGTCACCAGTTTGACAGTAGAAGCGACCTTATCTGATTACCTCTCAGACTATGCTAAAGAACTTGAAACAAAACAAATCAAAGTAAAAAAGAAAAAACTCATAGAAGAGTATGAATCACTAATTGATCCAAATGTAAAATTCAACAAAAATCTTCTCTTCATGATAGTTATTGCTGCAGGGGTTGCCGTAGCAGGGCTTTTTGCAAATAATGCCTCTTTGGTTATTGGTGCGATGTTAATATCGCCCTTACTTGGGCCAATTTCTGCTTTCTCGTTCAACACAGCTGTTGGAAAAACGGATAAAATGATCAAATCATTGGTGTCAGGTTTGATTTTATTAATAGCAGTAATTAGCACTGGCGCACTCTTGACAATAATCGCAATTCAATTCACAGATCTGCCATTGACAAGCGAGATCATATCTAGAACCGAGATATCTCCAGTATTTTTAGCAGTTGCAATAGCACTTGGGCTAGCAGGAGGGATTGCAATGTCTACCAACATACCAGGCATTCTAGTAGGAGTTGCAATTGCCGCAGCTTTGGTACCTCCTGCAACCGTCTCAGGGATAGGCATAGCATTATGGGACTGGAGCATTTTTTCAAGTGCGTTGACGCTTACTGCTGCAAACATCATAGGATTAGTACTTGGAATGATGATAGTTTTTTTCATCGGAGGAGTAACACCTAGAAAGTTTTACGAAAAGGAAAAAGCCCAACGACATATGATCATCACGATAACAATTTTTGTGGGTTTGAGCATACTTTTAGGATTCTTATTGTTCAAACCGTAAGCATCTAAGAAATTATTTCTCAACATCTATCAAAAATACAGGACACGTCGTGTTTTCAACTATTTTTCTTGAAACACTGCCTAACGACAATAGTTTTTTTACTCCTTTTAGTTTCCTTCTCTTAGACATCACCACAAGATCAACTTTTCGATTTTTGACTGCCCTCAAGATATTTTCAGACGCATCACCAATTTTCACTATGACTTCAGCCTCAATTCCTTTCTCTTTACATTGCTGAGCATATTTTTCCATCTTTTTCTCCATATCTTTTCTCATTTCATCATTTGCGTTGTCAATGCTATGTAACAAACTTTTACGTTCAGATGAGGACAATGCAAACGATGGCGGGTATTGCATTTTTTCTACTACATGCAAAATTATAATTTCAGATGAAGCGTTTGCGGCATGTATTGCATGATTCAATGCTTTGTCACCAGCTTCAGTTCCAGCATGAGGTACAAGAATTGTTTTATACACAATTTGAAAATATTAGCCCCGTTATTTAAGAGGAGTGAAATTCTTAATCAGCATCATTAATTCTGACCAAATAACATGATTTCATTTGGAACATTCTTACCCCAAAAATTCCATTCTGTCTGATTGTAATGCCATGCAGATATCCCAAGGAGTAACAACTTGATCCTGATAAACCACATACGGATGTAACATGGAGTACATAATTTTGGAAAGCTCTGCCAAATTCAGGTTCTTGGAAATTTTTTTGGCTTCCTCGAATTTCAACGACTCTTCAACACGCAGTTCTAAGAATTTTGTATTTCTAAAGAAATCAAATTCTTGGGCCACACTCTGAAGGAGCAGCCGATCACTGATAAAATAATTGGTGTTTTTTAAAAGCAGCTTGCGAGTATTTTTTTCCAACATCAAATCTATGATACCATTTATGGTGTCACCCTTTTCAAATGTGATGACTTCTTTTTTGGCCAACTCAGAGATGGTGAGATCCGTAACACAGTTAGCTCCAATTTCGAGCATTTTTCTTGCAGATATTGCAGAATATCCTCCTAATGTGTTGGGAATGATTGAGAATGCCCTCCTAGTCTGCTTCCATTTCTCCAGTAGATCCTTCAGAATAGTTTGCTCCGAGAATATCACCAGATTATCATCAGCAATTTGTTCCACGGTCACATTATCAAAAAAGTCTGATGAGGGGTTTTTAAGAATATTCTCAATTATGTCCTTGCCTCCAATTACTCCAATTGGTTTTTCATCTTTTTCTGTGACAACAAGTGAATCGGTGAACGATTCCAAGTAGTGGATTAACATGCTTGTTGCAACCCACACCTTGTTTTCTTTTCGTATGCTTACAGCAGGTGTAGAGCTAAAAGACAACGGAAGCAGATCCTTCAGACTCTTGTTGATAATTGACAAAGATGATTCATCATGGTTACGAACATCATGCTATAATAACCATTTTTAATGCGAGAACAGTGCAGTTACAATGGTTTTAGAAGATAGGCACCAAAACAAGAAATTGAGTCAACATGAGACATTATAAAACACGAAATGTTTTGCAATGTTTTTTTGAAAAGCAGGATCTTATGAGGTTCAGAACGCATATCTTTTCAATACACGCATAATTCAGACATATGATGCCATAATGGTAGATAAGACGACCGTTTTTGGATATGATTTGGTCTCAGATTAATTTTAGAAAAGTCAAATTCCAGAGTGTTTGTCACAGGATTATCGAAGGCCAGATCGTGCAAACATATCTGCTCATCTCAAGGGCAAGCAGATATGATGTAAATGAGCAGAGTATTCAAAATGATTCTCAAATGATGAGAATGGCAGTTATGCATTATAAGTCAAATTACAGTGGAGTGAAAGTGGAAGAAACATTATTTCATTACGTATTTCTTGCAATTCATCTAATTGCAGGATTGGTGTTAGTATACATTGCCATGAAGGCATTTAAAAAAACGAAGTATCCCCCCATGGGGTTACTTGCGTTAGGGCTGTCTTTGATCGTAATCGGAGATACAATTTTAGGAGATGTCGTGTTCTTTCTAGAAAAAGAAGTTCTTGAGATAGTAGAAGAGAGCATAGAGATTGCAGGGTTCATGATTCTGATCTTGGCAGTAAAGCGAAGCTGAAATGAGCGAATCAGACGACATTCTATCTGTGTTGTCAGATGACCAAAGCAGGGAAATCATGAAGGTGTTGACAGATGCAGATCTCAGCATCAAACAAGTATCTCATTTGCTAAACATTCCACAGTCAACAGCATATAGAAAGGTGCGAAAGTTAGAAGAATTGAAAATTATCAAAAAGACTAAAGTGATACGAACCATAGAGGGCCTTGACGAGAGCTATTACAAAAACTGGACATATGAGATTATTGTGACATTCAAAGAAGGGGTTTTGACACATGCGATTAAACACGTGAAGATAGAAGATAAAATCATAAGACTGTGGCAAAAATTTTCAGACTAGCCAGCAAAGAATCCGTCAGATGGATTACTGATGGAATCTGTTTCCGTTGCAACGGTCAGTGGTATTCATACTCAGCATGCCGAGCACGAAAGACATTCAAGCATGCCATGTTAATCCGTGATTGTCGGTTAAAGATGTGTTGGTTTATGCACCCTATCAAGATCCACATACATCCTATCAGTCAACCAGAGTGCAAGAATTACAATTACAGAAGCAATTCTTCAAGGTGACGGTGTCTCATATCAGATACGCGTGGTTGGTATGATCAGAAAACGGGTTAATGGCACAAGTGCGACTTCATTTTTTATCAAACTTAGACAGAGACTTTGAATAATATTCCAATGCAGATGTGACGGATTTATCTAATGAGTCAATTGTGGATATTCGAAAATCAACATAATCTCGAACAAATTTAGAACAAGTTTCTATTTGTATCATTGTCAAGTTCTTAGCAAAATTCCAATACTCTTCAATCTCATCCATGACATGATGGTCAATTCCAAGTTTATCAAAGAATTGTTTCTCTGAAATTCGGCACGTTGCAAACGCGGTATTAAACGAATGAAGGTATTTAGAGAATAGATCCGTGTACCCTTGGAGATAAATCGGTATCTGATATTCCATTTTTTGCAGGATCTCAGAGGCGTTGTTTTTTGTCAAGTCACATATCGAGATTTTTGATTTTTCCTCAGTTTTAGGCTCAATTCTATTGACTGTTCGTTTCTCGGTCTCCATACAGATAATTAGACAATGTAGTATTTAGGGGATAGTTAACAATGTTAATCACATCAATTTAGGTAAAAATATGTAGATCAGTACCAGAACCTCCAGTCGACCCAAAATCATAAGGAAGCTTACCAAAATCTTTGTGAATGCGTCTAAATCAATATTGATAATTCCTGTCCCCATTCCGGCGGTAGTTATCGCGCCTATTGCTTCAAAATATGAGCCATAGAAGTCATTTCCTAGACTGGACAAATGTAAAGCAACGACCAGTGGAATGGATGGGAGTAGCAAGAGCAGGACAAGAGAGGTCACGATTTCTTTTTTGTTGTTCTCCGTGAGTGTTTTTGATTTTTTAATGAATTTTTTGAGATTAAAGAGAGGAATCAGTCTAAATATCTTTAATCCGCCAGCAGTTGAAAATCCACATCCTCCAATTATCATTAGGAATGCCAGGAGAGTCATGTGGAATGGATTTAATGTGCCAAGGTCTATGATCTGAAAGCCAGTAGTAGTACTTGCTGAAATGACTGTAAATACAGAATCAGGTGTTGAGGCGTCAAAAGAAACAAACAAGACAATACCGGTGACTAGCACCACAAAATAAACTCCTACTTCTCTTGTGATTTTTATTGAAAGGAATTTTGTCCTGATAAACCCATAATGAAATCCAAAAGGAAGCGAACCCAGAATCATCCCTACAAGCAACACAACATACTCAGGAGGAGTAAGGGTGGAAAGAATGTCAGAATTAGGGACAAACCCTCCAGTAGACAAGGAACTCATTGCGATTGAAATATCATCGATGAAGTTTCTTTCCCCAAGATAAAACAAAAAGCCTGCAATTATTAGGACGTATATTGTAAATACTATCGTAATCGTACTGAAGAGTTCACGCAGTTTAGGGATTTCACCAGAGATGAACCCTCTCATGGAATTTAGCTTTTTTTCTGGATAAAACGCAGTCATTATCAAATAGATAAAACTTAATCCGCCGACGAATTGTGAGAAGCCTCTAAAAAATGTAAAGCTTTGAGGGAGGGTTTCTGGCTTTGCAAATAAGGAAATCCCTGCAGTTGTAAAGCCTGCAGTGCTTGAAAAGAAGCTATTTGAGAAAAGGTCTACAAAAGACTCGGAATGGTATGGGTTCAGGTAAAGATACGGAATTGTACCAAACAACACAAGGATCATGAAACTTGAAAGCACAAGAATTGCCATGCCTCTTAATCCTAGATTATGACGTTCTCCGTAAGAATTGAGCAAAAATCCGGAAATCAATAATGTGGTAGACATCAAGAAGATTCCAGTTGCAACGTGAGTTTCGCCCAATAGCGTAGACAGAAGGGAGGGAATGATCATCAGGACTCCTGCAAACTGCAGAACTGTCGCTAAATTCCACAGAATGCTTCTAAAAGCAGTATGTTTCGGATTAACCACAATGGGTCTGACGACATTGTGAATGACGTCAAGATAGATCATCCCTATTATTTCCTCATCATCTGAATATACCACCAATTTTCGTATCTTTTTTTTCGTCATTATGTCTAGTGCGTGCTCTAGGGATTCATCATGTTTTATTCCCACCAAAGGGAATTGCATGATATCACCCAGTGTTGTCCGGCTTGATCGTATGTGTGACTCTCCAATGTTTTTCAGTATATCTTCATCAGTTACAATGCCGGTAGGTTTTCCTGTTTTGTCGCGTACAATTATTTCATCTTTGTGTTTTTCGTTCATCAGTTTGCAGGCCAATGGCATTTTGATCAATTCATCTAGAACAAGTAAGTTCACAGACATGTATTGTGAGACCTTCCTGTTTGAGTTTTCTTGGATATTTTGGTTAGACAACTATTTGCTCACCATTAATTTTCAACACGATTGATTTCTCTGGATCTTGTGTTATCTTTTAGTTTTGCATTTGTAATGGACATAAGCATTATGGCAATAGATCATTAGAGAAGTGTTAATTTTCAGTCACAGTGATGGTCCCAAGCATGCCTGGATGAATTGAACAGTAGTAGTCAAACGTACCTGACTTATCAGCCAAGAACATAACGGAATCACTTTGAAAATAATTCAGATTTTTGGTATGAACATTGAATTCATCAATGTTAAGATTGTGCTTTGATGGGTTGTCGGGCTGGTTTTTCTCTTCATTAATCAAATGAATTTGAATGATATTGCCTTTTGTCACTGTGAGCGATGGTGATGTCCCTTCTGTAGAAGATAATGACTTGCCGCCTTTGGTAGTTTGATAATGGTAGTTTCCTTGGGAAGACTTTACAGCGTTTAGGAACAAGTTTGTAGTAGGAGCAAAAACGAAACTCTCGGAATTCACAGGATGGAATGAATTCAATGAGATGATGCCTATCAAAACCACAACACCAACAATAACACTAGCTGACACGATACCAGATCTAGGGATTTTGACAGATTTTTTCTTGTTCACATGGAAAAAAGAATTTTCATGCATATATACAATAATTAACATTGTTAAGGAACCGCTAAAAAGAAAAGTAACGACACATACTCATGGGATTTAACAAGACTTGCCCAATATGTAATCAAGATTTTGTCTCGCTTTTCAGATATATGTCCCATATCAAAAGCAATCACAGTAAAACATCTCCAGACTTGTTTGTAAAAGAACATAGCGAATTGAAATGGTCGTTTAGAACCGATGACTAGTAATCACAACGAGGTTCTGAACAAATTACAAAATAGTTAGTCGGATTAGCAACAATGATCAGCATATGAGAACAAATTAGACAAAACATGATACAGAAGAAGGGCGGAACAGACAGTATTCAGCAAGCACTTCAATTAACAATGTTAAGTATTTGCTAAATATCAAGAAACAACACAATAAACAATGCAGAAGCAAAATACTCCAAAAGGAACGAACAGGGTTTACGCCAGACGCTGTTCAATGTCCTAGTTTTCATTTTCTGCCACTAGACATGGCATATTTCCTTATTTGCTTCTGCATTATGCTTTTTTAATTATTTGTGATTTCAACATTATTAAAGAAATTAAATTCGTTGGTGTTTCCTGTTCCTGGATTTTGATCTAAGACGAGCACCGCAACAGGGGCAACCTAGATCTTTCGTTTCAAAGAACATCGAACA
>JAGQHE010000027.1 GCA_020431995.1 Candidatus Nitrosopumilus sp. | reverse complement strand
AGACGGCCGCCTTACCACTTGGCTATCCCGGCACTTAGATTGAGATATTCTCCATAATAAAGCAAATCAGAAAGCAGCAAATTCAAAGATCATCAATGTCGAAGAGTTCATCTTTGAATTTCCTTTTGATTTGATCCTTGGTTTTATTCCACTCTTCCTCGGATATATTATCGGTGAAAATCGAATAAAACCCATCATGGAGGTCTTTGCCTGAAATAGAGATTATTTCTCGTTTTTCTGATTCAGACAATGGAAAGTAGGAGGTGATTCGGGAAAGCGCATTTACTGAATCAAATTTCAGTTCAAAAATTTTATCCTCCAAATATGTGGGCAGATCAAACGGCACCATGCAATTTTTAGCAGTTATCCAGATATTAAATTGGTTTTATCATTCACGAACATAAAAAATATCGAGCCAAAGTAGGAACAAACACAAAAAAAGTACAAACATGCAGCAAAGTCCATGGGACTGAATCTAAAAGACTTGGTAATCAGAGAGAAAACCACATTGGATGCATTTTCAACTAGAATCATCGCAATTGACGCATACAATGCAATTTATCAGTTTCTTGCAAGCATTAGAGGTCCTGACGGGTTACAATTATCAGATTCGGAAGGAAGGATAACCAGTCATCTCAGCGGTCTTCTCTACAGGAATGTCAATTTTCTATCTCTAGGCATAAAACCAGTTTATGTTTTTGATGGAAATCCACCGTCGTTAAAAACTGCAGAAATTGAACGAAGGAAGCAGATCAAAAAAGACGCCACGGTAAAATATGAAAAAGCAGTTGCTGCTGGAAATATTGAAGATGCTAGAAAATACGCCCAACAGACAACTAGCATGAAAGACGGAATGGTAAAAGAGTCAAAAGAACTGCTGACATATTTTGGCATACCGTACATAGAAGCGCCATCAGAAGGAGAAGCAACAGCAGCGCATCTTACACAAACAGGTCAGGCATACGCCTCTGCCAGCCAGGACTTTGATTCCATTTTGTGCGGAGCAAAAAGACTGATAAGAAATTTCACAAATAGTGGGAGGCGAAAGATACCAAACAAAAACACGTACATTGACATCGTTCCAGAAATTATCGAGACACAGAAAACACTTGATGCGTTAGGGATAACCAGAGAGGAATTGATCGATGTCGGGATTTTAATTGGCACCGATTTTAATCCGAACGGTTTTCAAAGAATCGGTCCAAAGACGGCAATAAAGTTAATCAAACAACATTCAAGATTAGAATGCATCCCGCAAATCCAAGAAGAGCTGCAAGAGATAGACTATGAACAGATCAGACAGATATTTCTGAATCCCAAGGTTGCCGACGTTGACGAGATAATCTTCAATGAAGTAGATTATGAGAAGATCACAGAATATCTTGTAAAAGAAAGGAGTTTTTCGGAAGACAGAATTCAATCCACATTGAGCAGATTAAAAAAAGCATTGGAAAGAAAGAGCCAGAATTTAGATCAGTGGTTTTGAAAAGATTTCAGTTTAATAACTAGTCAGTCTAATTTTAAAAATGCCTCAAACAGAAGCAAGAAAGACGCTAAAGGATGCACCAGTCATGTGGAGAAGGATAAACTCCATAGGGATCATTTTAGATTGTAATTCCACATATGCGGCAAATCTAGGATACGCCAAATCCGAGATCATAGGCAAGTCAATTTTTGAACATGTGCCAAAGGACTCATGGGAAGTGATGAATAACTCACTTAAAACATGGTTTGCCACGGGGAAAGTAACGAACAGAAAAATTACGTTCAAAAAACAAAACGGGGAGGTATTTCCAGGATTACTTCAGGCCACAAGCATTTATGATGAAAATAATGATCTGCTGGGAAGCAATACCGTGATTTTTGATTTGGCACAAATGGATGATGAAAAAATTGCAGAGTATGAGGAGTTTTTCATGGAAGCCAACAACAGACTAGACATGATTAAAGAAAAAGAATACAACAGGTTGGATGAAAATTCAAAATCAGAATACGACGGACTCAAGAAAATGTTTGAGATGCTCTCCGCCACGAATTTAAAAGAATTAAAACAAGAATAAAGAGTTCACAGTATTTTATTCATTTGCACGGTATGACAAATTAGCATCATAATTTTTATGAGCATCTAAAATCAGAATGTACAATCACTCATAGAACGACATGTCATCATGCCGGTTCTTATAGTGCAAGATCTACAAGGATCAGGTTCAGGCAACAGGATTGTTTTTCAATTTTTGAATAAAGACCAGGCCAGATTAAGACATATGCTTGCTCAGAAACTTTAATCTTCAATGGATCCACCTTGGCCATACAAAATAGGCATAGTGTATGTGCTAGTTATATTTTCAACATGACGTAATGTTTCAATTATTTTATCCAGTCCTGATTCTGCATCATGGCGTACTTTGAGAATAATGTCATATTTGCCCCAAATACCATTTACCTCAACCACATCATCCATGCTTTTCAGATGAATGATGATTTCTTTTTCATGACCAGGCTCACAGGTTAACAGAATGTAAGTTTGCATTTCTTATCACAGTAGGCAAGTCAAAGAATAATTACTTGATTCTTTCTCATGAATCATAATGCCATTTTGAACATAGTAGTAAGATTTCGCTCTTTCATAAAAGACGGGTCCTGATTTTTAAAGTTGATTTTTTCTGAAATTCTCTTCATCAAGTAAATGGCGATTTTATAGAATAATGACCACATCTGGCTATTTTGATTCGAATCATAGATTCTAAGCAGTAGTGTCAGAAGCCATTTTGTGTTAGGATAGTGCTCCGAGATATAATCCAGAAGATATTCTTTGGAATTATTAATTTTATAACGAAGATGATCAAGGGTCTCAATTTCTAAGGCATAGCCAGTTTGCATGATTTCAATTTTACCTTTTTTCATTGCATGTAAAATATTATCAAGGTTGTTATCAGAGTCAATCACATTGACACACCTTCCAAGTGTAGACAAGACATGAGAATCACTACCTGCCACCTGAATCATGCGGTTATCAAGTGCAAATTGGGTCGCACGTGCATTTGAAAGAATATCCACATTGTTGCTATTGAAAACCTCAACCATATCACATTTTTTTGCGCCATCACGAAGTGCGTCCAACAGACTAAATGGGTGAGGGGCAGACGAGACGCCATCCTGATCTTTGACTTTGTCAATCACTTCTTCAAGCGAAATTCCTGCTGGGATTTCACTGTGAATTCCATATGCCAAGACATGAGCACCGGTATCAGTTGTGATTTCTTCTGCAGGAAAGACATCTATATTTTTGAATTTTGGATGATCGTTTTTGTATTCCAGCAATTGGCGATATCCATCAAGAGTGTTATGATTTGTTACAAAAATTGCGTCTAATCCTAAAGCATAAGATCGTTCCAATTGATCTCTGATTGAAACATTACAATCGTATGGAGGTTCTTCATCGCCAACATGAAAATTTGAAAAGGAGTTATGGCAATGTAGTTCGGCATTAATTGGCATTTTAATAGAAATATTCTTGGTCAGATTATAATCCTATTGAAGAAAATTATCTGAAAAGGTCTTCGTTTTCAGGGCGAATCAATTTGCTTGTCACACAGTCTTCAATCTCAAATCGATAACCGCGTATTATCACAAAAGGGCATTTCAAAGATTTGCCCATCGCCAATTCTGCAGCAGATGCAAGCTCGTCAGCTATTGCAATTGCAGTTACTCGCAAAACGTTATCAAAAGAATCGAGGGTTCCCACGTAATCAAGAATTGGATTTAAGCCAGAGACGCCGATTGCGCAATTTGTTTGTCCCATCCTAAAAGGGCGGCCAAATGTGTCTGAAATGATTACTGCGACATGTTTTTGAGTTCGTTCTAAAATATTATCGCGGATGTTTTGTGCGGAAATGTCAGAGTCCTTCGGTAACAAAGTAGCATATCCTTGTTCCACATTACTCTCATCAACACCTGCATTTGCACAAATGAATCCGTGATTAGACTCGACAATAAGTACACCGTTGTGCATGCGAATGATTCGTTTTGACTCGGACAGAATCAACTCAGTTATCCTAGGATCTTTCTTGTATTGGGAGCTTATTCCTTCTGCAAGTAGCGATGGGGTCACAGTAGATAATTTAATCAGCCTTCCTTCTTGTTTGGAAACAATTTTTTGTGCCACCACTATGATATCTCCCTCTTTGATTTCTTGGGATTTTAAAATCAAATCAGAAAGATCGTCGGTAGGAACAATCTCTTTTTCTATATGAACAGGAATAATTTGCAAGCAACATATCCACATAAAACGGGCTAAAAAATCGTTTATGCAGGGGTCGGAGTTTCTAATTCTAACTTGTAATGTTTGTTGATGATATCTAAGATCTTCGAGAGATCTTTTTCTTCCAAAGTGGTAGTAGCCAAATCTTTGACAATATCTTGAGCACGATAGGCAATTCCCAATCCACAAATATCAAATAATTTCACATCATTTGCTCCATCCACCACACAGACAATATCCTCTTTCTTTTCGCCCCATTCGGCAATTTTGACTTTTGCTGATTTTGACTTAT
Source organism: Candidatus Nitrosopumilus sp. (assembly GCA_020431995.1). Lineage (GTDB taxonomy): Archaea > Thermoproteota > Nitrososphaeria > Nitrososphaerales > Nitrosopumilaceae > Nitrosopumilus. Next base: position 5,098 of record JAGQHE010000027.1, on the reverse strand, counting down.
CAGAGTCAACGTGTATGGTCACCCCTTCAAGTTTTCCATCTTTAAAGACTAAATCGTTAGAATAGACATAATCCAATCCCAATTCTTTTTGCAGCCTGTTCATCATCAGTCCAAATCCACCTGACACTGCCATGAGTTTCCATCCAGCCGCTTTTAGTACTCTGCAAGCTTCCTTTGCGCCGGTCATGATTGGCAATGCATCAGATACTTCTTGGCAGGTTTTTTCATCAATGCCTTTCAATGCTGCAACCCTTGTTCGGAGCCCGTCCTCCCAGTTAATTTTTCCCTGTATTCCCTGTCTGGTGATTTCCCAGATTTCGTTTTCTTTGTGGAGCTTTTCCGCCAAAAGCGGCAGGTATTCTTCATCATATAAAACACCTTCAACATCAAAGATTATTAGCAATAGGCTTCTGATTTGGTGGAAATTTACTAATTATATTAAAGTTAAGACCGGTTTTTACGGATCATGCTCTTTTGGAATTTTGATCTCCTGCTCTACGGCCAGACAATTGATACACATCCTCTTGTTTTGGATTGCAAACCACGCAAAGTTATGGACATATCCTTTCTTACACTCAATCAAGATCGGACATCACATGTGCTGACAATTTGAATCTTCAGAGTAGGATATGTATCGATCCATGTCAAAAATTGTATCGATTAGAATTCAATGACCGGTTCATGGATGCACAAGATCCATAATTACATAACAGGCTACAGGTAAATTCTCCCCTCGACCTTGACTGAAACCCGTAAATGAGTTCAATTTGGATGCAGATTTGTCGAGATAGACATATCACTAAAACAAACCCATGAAATGCAGGAATTTTGCATAAAGATAATTATCACTTAGGAATAGAAAGTACAAGAAAATGAGATACAGGGTATTTCAAAATGACATGTTTCTAGGCGCGTTTGATGACAGACCTTCATTCCATAAAGCTTTTACCGGTGACAATCCAAACTCGCCGATAAAAGGGGACAGGATACGGTGGGACGGCACTGATTACACGGTAAAGTGGTATGCTGAGCATGACTCCAACTCATTTACTGAAAACGAATTTCATGAGAAAGATCAAGACTGGTTTGCAGACATCATAGTAGAGTAAACGGAACAAAAACAACATTCCATTGTTCTGATCGTGCGCACAGGATACAGAATCTTCATTCCAGATCAAATAGTAAATTAAAAAGAAGCAAAGGGAAACAAAAAACACAGATGGGCAAAACGAAGGTTGGCGAGCCAGACTAAATTAATTAGATAGATTCGTGTCTGAGTTTTTGTGAACTTGAAAAAATTGCTTGTGGAAAGATTGGGAAACCAGTGCAGAGTGTGTAATCAAAAGGATGTTGAAAAACTAGACATAGGTTTTGTCAACGGGCAGGAATACCTAGAAGACAAATACTTTGGAAACAGAGATGAGATGTACGTTTGGCTGGTCTTGCATTTCAAGGAGGAGTCTGAATATTTACAGCCCATTTACAGCGAATGCAAATCAACAAAAACAGAAGAGACGTCAGTGCCGTTATCAAGATTAGAGGAGTTTTACTTTACACCAAGAGCAATGAGCAGTCAAGAAATTACCAGGTGGATGGACGAAAAAGATGAAGATCTGCTGGTGTTTCTAAGAGAGAACAAGCAGTTTATTCCGATAGAAAGAAGGTTAGAAAGACATTATGGCAATTTAAGAGACAAATTCACAGAAATTGATAGGAACATAGCATTAATTGAGCATGAGAGAAAATGGCTGCCAAAGAGGTTTGCAGACGTGATTGAACAGGACCTAAATGAAAACCCAGAGATCAAGAGAATGGTGGAAAAACACTCCAGACCAAAAATTCCAGACACTGGTCACTAGTAAACTCCACTTACAATCATCATTGAGGAAAGCGTCAGAGGAATTGAAGTGGATTAGATCCACTAGCCTTTAGCACATAAATTCAAAGGCATCATGACAACTGAACAAGGGCAGAGTCAAATCAACTTCTTTTGCATCAACACATTTCTAAGACTGGCCATGATTCTCAACCACATCAGATTTCTAACGCGAACTCTAGTTTTTACGGCATATCAGACACGCATGAAAAGAGGAGGTAGCAATCATCCAACCCCCAGCTTAACAAGCCATCAATCCCATACAATTAATCATCCGTTCGCATTACAAAGACATGAAAAGCAAATGCGTTGAATGCTCTTTCATAACCGAAGAGCCGGGAGAATTATACGTTCATTTCATGAACACCCATACCAAAATCCTAGTAAAGCCCACATTGCACACACTGGGAGAATTTGCAGATTGGGGATGACCAACTGTCACATTTTTTTGCATTCTCTAGGCAATCAGATAGCAATTTAACCGAGTAAAAATCAAAGGAACCATGGAAGAGTCAGCAATCAAAATACTTTACGACAACAAGGAGTCAAAATGTAAAAACCCTGAATGTGATCACGTAATGAATTCACATCTTCATTTTAAGAATATCAAAGACGACAGAGTTCCTCTGATATACTGCTCGGAATGCAGAGCACAGGGTAAAGAATGCAAGATTACAAGATTTTAAAACATTGTAAAAACCAAACCATTTCTTTTTCCATAGTTACAGGATTTCATACGTATAGCATACAGACAATACCAGGTGGGGATGTTTTGAAAGGGCATCGCAAGAGGCATTAAATCAATCAGACAAAACGCAAATGGGAAGGCATTGTACTTTATGAAAATCAAAGGTTAACTTTATCTCGCAGTTCCGGTCTGAGAGAGATTTAAACTCGTTCTAAATCAAAACCGGCCATTTAATTGAAGATTGGTTTTGACGACAAGCCAGCAACAGTCAATCTAAATATTGTCTATGAAGACTTCGAAAATTGTGCAACTACAACAAAAGGCAATAGTTCTGATCTTAGTTTCAATAAGCATAACAGGCATAATAGGCATCCAGATAGGGAATCCCAGGTTCGTATCCAATGCAATAGCATTGGAGTCAGCATTTGTTGTCTTGGCATCATTGTCATTTTGGAGGTTACGGTATGCGCTTATTCCGAACATGGTAGTTGCAATAATTGTAATCGTTGGGAATACCGCATCTCCAAAGCACCTTGAGATCATGAATTCGTTTGATCCTCTTGAAAATGCAGTCGTGTTGATAGTTGGCGGCTATGTCCTGCAAGGGCTACTTTTAGCTGCTAGCTTGAACGTATTCACAAATAGAAAAAATCAAAGATCAAACATCAGATGAATTATTGAGACAAGGAGGTATTTGAGACCAATGGCTCCCACCTTAACTCATAAAGGACACAGTAATTTTTGGCTTCCAGAAGCATTGGAAGTTCATGAATAGTTTTTGTAGTTGATGAAATAAACGCAACCATGAGCGAGCAACGTTGCAAGGAATGTTCACATGAGTTAAAATTCCATTACAACTCCCACGATGGAACAACATACTGTAGCCAATGCAATTTGAGAGGCAGGGACTGCTATGCGTTTGAGAAGGGTTAGTGATTAGTTAGCATCACATCCAAACACACATGTAGAAAATATCAATTTTGAACATATTCTCTGTGTTTTTCTGTGAAAGCATCAACAAACCATAATCAGAGACAATCATGTACGCAGTTACGTTAAGACGAGCACGTCAAATCAGACTACAATGGACAATATTCAGAAGATCAAAGCAGGGTTGAGCACATCTAAATTGATTTTAATAATTATTGTCGTAATTTGTGTCAACAAAATTGTTATAGTCTCTTGTGATTTCATAGTTCTCATCATCGAATTTCCATTGTTGTTCCCTAAGTACACGCGTTCTTTCTATTTGGGCATCAGTTTGGATTCTGGATATTTCAGCATCTTTGGTGTTCTTTTTTTGTCTGGATTCAATTATTTTTTTGTACGAATCAATGATAAAATCTGCATCATCTGCTGAAATCATTTTTCCGTATCGCAGATATTTAATCCATTCTTCGTTTTCTTTCACCAATTTTACAAATGTGTCGACATCCTTCGTTTCCACTGCTTTGTTAATCGCATTCCAGCCAGCGACTATTTCAGAGCTCATCAAGGCCAAGGTTTGTTCCCCAAACGGAGTTAGGGTATAGAATACATCCGAGTGTTTCGGAATCTTGATCAAAATATTTTCCGAGATCCCGCGGTTGATCAGACTGGTTACAACATCTGTTTTTTCTTTTGTGACATTCACCAATTCCCGCAGTGTTGTTTCTCGCTTGTTTGCCATAGTGCAAATAAGGTGATCTATAGGATCAAATTCCACTTTTATGATTGGGGTTTAACATTAAAAAGACTTTTCATGCAATCAGATTCCACAACACTATAAAAATGAGCGATTGGCCAAAGTCCTTTTTGGCCAGATAAACGGAATCAAACTTTTTTGAATCAGAAAAACGCTAGTAATAAATCACAGAATGTTTTGAGAATAGCATGGACGAGCTAGAACACAAATACGAAGTAATAATCAAAGAAACAGAAGACAAGCAAAAACTCCCAGAAGACGTCAAGGTGGAATTAAAAGCATCAGGAATGATGGACGAGAAAGGAAAATTGAAGCTAAAGGGAGTCAGTCCGAAAATGCTTAAGAAAATGAAACAAGAATTTGTGGAGTGCCCGGTCTTAAAAGAAAATATTCAGTTCATCCAATGTTTTGTATGCCCAAATTTCCAAAGCAGGGTCATGGGGAAAGTACTCTGCAAGGGCGATAAATTATAGACACATAAAACGTCATTGCCAAAATTATCACGAAAGGCTCATTAGTTAAGTCAAATCTCGGGATTTTAGTTTGAGCAAGGAGGACGTAGGAATTACAGTTTCAAAAGAGAACAACTTTAGTGAGTGGTATACGCAAGTGGTTCTCAAAGCAAAACTCGCAGACTATGCGCCAGTCAAGGGTCTTATTGTCCTCAGGCCAGACGGGTATTCTATTTGGGAGTCGTTAAGAGGCAGATTTGACGAAAAATTTGAGAAGAACGGGATAAGGAACGGGTTTCTTCCAATACTGATTCCAGAATCATTACTAGGCAAGGAGCAAAAGCATTTTGCAGGATTTAATCCAGAAGTATTTTGGGTCACCCATTCAGGAACCAACA
>JAGQHE010000026.1 GCA_020431995.1 Candidatus Nitrosopumilus sp. | reverse complement strand
ACTGTTAAGAAATGTGTTATAGTCATCTTTTACTTCTAAAAATGACGAGTTATTTTCAATATCAATATTTTCGAGCCACAAGTTTGCAAATTCCTTTCTTGTTTCTACAGAATCCTCTTTGGATTTTTCCAGTACTTGCGAATATATTTTCTGTATCTCATTTGAAGCAGTTTCTAGTGAATTTATTGATTCATCAAATTTTGCCATATTTTTGTAATATTCATCTTGTAACTCTTTCCAAGACATAGTTTGATACGCTTCCATACTATTCAATACGTGTCATATTACATAGATTGTTTTCAGCTCAGAAAGTTATTATCAACACATAAGCTTACTGTTTAACATACAGTAATTTGCTTAAATTAGTTGAGTTTGCCTAAGTTTTTTCTGATGTGAGGGTTATTTAATTCTCTAAATTTTTTATCAGTTAATGGCAACAAAAAAACGATCAATGCCTAGCAAAGAGAACAGCCAATAAAGCAAAGAGAACAGTTAGAAAAGCAACAAAAACAATAAGCAAAGCAAAGAGAAGAGCAACATTAGTAGCCAATAAATGAAAACGTGAACTTCAAAAAGCAAACAGCAAAATCAAGAGCATGAAAAAAGCTCTAAGAACTGCTGAAAAGACTGCAAGAAAAAAGAAAACAACTTATCAAAAGGCCCTAAAAAGAGCAACTCAAACCAAATAACTTTTATTTTTTTCCATGGTGTGGATTTTATTTTAATTTAAAATTCACCACATGGTGCAAATTTAAGAAAAATTTCTTCTACCAATATTCCATTTTTCTAATCTTTTTCATTCATATCCTCTAAATCTCTGTTTTTGGCCAACACCTATAATATCATTACAAAACCTAGAACAAATTATCAACAAATCACTTGAAATTAAATAAATTAGCTTATGAACTCATAATAATTATTTTCTACTAATAACCAAAATGGGAACAGCATTTTTGCTTCTATCATGCGAGGTTAACAAAAATATCGAGGTTGCAGATACCATCCAAAAATTATCAGGCATAGCCGAAGCTGTTCCCACAATAGGCGCATATGATTGCATTGTAAAGACAGAAAATCTCACTCATGAAGATATCGACAATCTTGTTTTAATCAGTATTCGCCCTCTAGATCATATACGCAGTATTCTTACCATGTGTGAAGCACCTAAAGTTCTCTCAACAAAAAATGTATAACATACCAAAGATAAGCATCCAAGTTTTTGATGATGCCATAGTAATAACAAACAAAAATAATCTACGAAAACAATTTCCTAGATGTGGAATTACCAAGATAGAATCATTTGTTTTGGAAATGCTAGAGAGGGGTAAATTGGATGATCTTTTGTATTAAAATAATTTTTTGAGTGAAAAATCAATATAGATTAGAATGGTCAAGCCCCGTATTACATAAAATGATTAGAAAATTAGGAGAGAATACACAAACATATTACTGCAAGATTTAGATAGTCAGTGCTAAATACCTACAATTGAATTTCAGAGTGGCATCAAATTACTTAGCAATGATAAATCATAGGTTAGATCATCTATGCTAATCACTACTTTGGCTGTGTTTATTGCAGAAACATGTGAGGCTTCAATGACATACATTCCTTTTTCAAAAGAACCTAAAGGTCCAGTTATCAATGCAGCGAAGTGATTGTAGTCAACATCACTTTTAACATGAATTATTTCATTCCCATTCACATCATAAACTATGATTGAAACTGGTTCGTAAAAAGCATCTTCAGGATCTACCGTACCTGTGAGAAATATTCTTGCAGAGGGTTCAAAAACAGTTTTCTCAGCAACTAGATTTATTTCAGATTCTGCCAATGCGTCTCCATAACCTAATGTCGATGCAATCACTACAGATACCACAATTATACATGATTTGTTCAGTTTGTTGTTCATGTATTGTTTTACTTGATCATTACCAATAAGACATCATAAGATATAAAGCTGAAATTATACAAATGAGCTGTATCGTACAAAAAATTTGCATAGACAAATCAAATAACAATTAGAGTTTGACAATTTTAAACCAATACATCATAGAATAAAAAAAGGATGGAATTATTGAACTACTATTGTGCCTTGCATCCAAGGATGCACCAGACAAAAGTAGTCATATTCAAAGGCAAGATCAAATTTCATCGAATATGTTTTGTTTGGCATTAGTAACCCACTGTCAAATAATCCATTAGGGCCATCTTGTGGATTCCCTGAAGTTATTGTATGTGCTACTGTGTCATGATTAGCCCATATGACTTCACCACCAGGTGACATCATAGCATTCGCTGGAAGATAACACAAATTCGACAATTCACATCCAGGGACTCCAGTTTCAGGTGGGATGGATACTAATTCTAGTAATTTTCCATCTGTTTGTTTTACTACTTTTGGCACATCAGGTAATTCATCTTCAATCATATTAGATGCCATATCTAATGCTTCTGAAACTGAATCAGATTTTTCAATGATTGTATCCGTAGTTTCCAAAGCTTCTGATGCTAAATCTTGCACTTTGTCAGGAACATTTTCAAGTTCAGATACAGTTCTGTCAATTACTCTTTCCCCTTGAGATGAAATTGATCCATCATTTATAGAATTTAAACTTGCTACAAATCCAAGGGCCATTGCAGTAATTACAATAGACAATATTGCACCAAATTTGTCATTTTGGTTTTTCATTGATCTTTATTGGTGTTGAAAGTATTTGATTTGACGTATGTAATGATTGTGATTTTAAGCTAGTTTAGTGATTTATGAGGACATGCATGCATTTTAAAAAAAGTGTGTTTAATCAGTAACAGTGATTTCTGATGAGGGAGCTTTAAATGCTATTTTAGCATGAGTGCCATCACAACTTGGCTGAGATTGTGATTTTCCACATCTACATAATGTTACTGTTGTTTTGCCATCCACTTCTACTAGTAAGGGACCGTTCTCCTCTACTTTGATTTTTACATTTGTCATTATCCTTATTGGAGCTTAATTTTCATTAAAGATTACTAATTTTTATGATTTAATTGTCTCTGTTTGTTATAATGTGACTAAATTAATAATTTCCTTGGAAATTAATCATAAAATGTTTTTAATGATAAAAAAAAGTAATCAGTATGATTGATTTTGAAAATATATCTGCTGAATTTTTAGAGTTAGCCAGCGAGGTAAGACTGAAAATTTTATTTGATTTGATTAAAAAACCATCTAGAGTTACTACGATGGCAAAAAAATTTAACGTGACTGCTCAGGAGATCCATCGAAATTTTGAACGCATGGTAAATACAGGGTTAATCATTAAACAAGAAGACAACAGTTACGGATTAACCACTTTTGGGAGAACTATTTGTACTCAAATTTACTCAGTCTCATTTCTTTCTCAAAACAAGAAATATCTGACAACCCATGGGTTTGGGAACCTACCACCAAAGTTTCTAAGACGAATAGGAGATCTAAGTGATTCTCAAGAAATTATAGGGGTTTCCAAAGTGCTTGAAACATGGAAGAAAATCTATCGCTCAGCAGATGAGTATATCTTCAATGTATTAGATGAAACACCTCTTGATTTGATTGAGTTGATGATAAAACGTGTCAAACGTGGAACAAAATATCGTCATATCATATCAGAAAACGCAAGCATTCCTAAGGGTAGAAAAAAACTACTCGAAAAATCTGGTTTTTATCCATTACTAAAGGCGGAGAAAATTCAGAGGCGCATGTTAAACACTGTTCAAATCTCTGTAATAATCAATGAAAAATCTGCAGGTTTAATGTTTCCGGATTTGAGTGGAAAACCAGATCTTCGTTCAATGTTTTACAGTCAAGACGAATCATTTAGGGAGTGGTGTTCAGATTATTTCAAATATTGTTGGAATTCATCTGATCCTTTCAAGGAATTCAAATTACAAGAATAAGTTAAAAAATTGTCAGATTAAATAAAATAATATGTCTTGAATGGCATGCAACCATTCATTGTTAAACAAGCCTTGGGACTATTCTTCCCTGGCTTTGTCATGTGTCCAACAGTATGTAATCTTTGATAGAATTAACCAAAATTTCTTTGTATCACCATCAATTCCTATCAGATCTGAGGAATCATCAAATTTTACATTGTGTTTGTGAAGTTCAAATTTTTCACCAGTATCTGACATAACCATCAGCTCACCTTTTTCTTCAACTAGTTGTTGAAGCTGTTGTAATTTTGTCATGCTATGATTTAATTTTAGAATTACATTAGATCTAATGAAAAAATTAGCTGAAATTAACAAAAACAGCTTAATTACACTTATGAATTTGAATCAACATAATTAGTTAGTGTCCACACAGATTATTCCAAAATTATTTGACTATGCATGTAACATCCTTCTTGCAAACAAAGGAATAAGATATGTTGGAATCTTAGACAAGATGGGTAACCTGATATTTGAAAAAGAACAGAAGAATCTCAAACTATCAATATCAGATAACAAATCACGTTCATTATATATTAAATCGGTATTATCGATTTTATTTGAAAAAGATTTTGACAATGAAATTGGTTTATTAAAATATAATGTCAGTCATAGAACAAAAATAAATATGATAACTATTCCCATATTTGATCACGTAATCATAATTACTGTTGAACCAAATGAGAATTGTGATCCAATTGCAAACAGTACAATATTATTATTCGAAAAAATATTAAAAAAATAAGTATCTTAAACACAATTTTAAGAATCCATAACCAGCAATTCAGAATATTTTCAAGTGATTTTGTTATTATAAGCTTGAAAGCTTATGAATTTTTATGTAATTTGTAGTTCCATACAAAATAGAAATGAATCTTTATGATAAAAAAATAGTAAAATGTTCAGAATGTGGAAAGGCAGTTGGTGAGATAGAATTAGATGTTAAAATAAAGTCTGTAATTTGCAAAAAATGCAGAAAAAACACTAATCAAAAAGAATTATCATACAGCTTTCTCAACAGGAGAATGATAGACACGGTATTATCATAAGCTCAAAATTGTATTTTAAATATATCAGCTTATGAATAACTATATTCTAAAACCATAAAATTAAAACATGGAGAAGTTATTTGATCCTGATAAGCCCTATGTCACATGTGAAAAAAACATCAAAGCATATCTAAGATCTCTTTCAGATTGTCAACTTAAAATATTTTTTGATAATTTAGAATACACTCCTTTTCATATCCTCCTAACCAAAGAATACAAAAAACGATTTAGAAAGAGTGAATAGATGAAATTTTATGAAGAACGTTTATTTCAATAGACTTTGATTAAAGAACGAAACAACATGGATGATGTGCCTCATAAAATAAAATGACGCCAAAAAATATGGTTGTGGTGTTTGTTACTGACAATCCCAAGAAGAAGACATTTTATTACGGTCTAAGTTTAGCAAAAAAATTTGATGGCAATATTTCTGTTCTTCAATGTCTTTATAGGCCACCTCCAACATTTGGATTTTTTGAAACAAAATATGATGAAAAACGAAGAGACAGGAAAAAGAAATCTTGTCAAAAATCCCTTGAGGAATTTGTAAAAATTGGTGAAAAATCCAACATTTCAATTAAGATCAAAGCTATTCTTTCAGATCCTGTTGCAAAGGGAATTGTTTCATATGTAAATAGCAGGGGTTTTGATCTTGTAATTTTAGACTCCCCAAAGCTCAAATCTTTTGAAGAAGCATATTATGAAAATACTATTCTAGAGTTACACAAAAATCTAAAATGCCCTCTTTTGCTTTTCAATTAATTACACAAGATCAGGATCATGTCTTTAATTTCATCTTATTTGATGAGTTGTAATCTTCCGTAAATTATTATTTCAAAATATGACATGTTATTTGCCTGAATGCTGGCCAAACAATCCTTGTAAAAAATATTGGAGGAAGATACATGAAATAAAAAACTAATTCTAAAAATAACATGTTCTTCACTCATTTGATTTCCAAAGATGATTCAAATCTCCATAAAAACTGATTTTCAGCATTAAAAATGAATCATTTTTTTAAAAATCTAACTTGACTCAAGAAAATTGTTCACTGGCTCAAGAGGCAAAAACTCCCTGTCTGCAATATGCTCAGGTCTAGGGTCCAAACCACAAAATGGCTTAACTAGTTTGTTGTAAATACTATTGTAAACAAAAAATACGTTGCTTCTGGGATAAGGTGTGATGTTGCCATTTGAGCCATGCATGATGTTACAATCAAAAAATATCACAGAACCTGCACCTCCCTTTGCTGATACGATCTTATTTTTGGCAACCATTTTTTCTAAAATTTCTTTATCTGGCGTTCCTATTTCTTGTCTTTTCAACGATTGTTTATAATGTTCATCAGGTGTTTTCCCACTACATGAGACAAAATCCTTATGCGAGCCAGGAATTACCATCAAGGGTCCGTTAAACTCATAGTTTTTTGTTAAGATGATAGAACATGATACGGCACGCATTTTTGGCATACCGTCCTCAGAGTGCCAAGTCTCAAAATCTGAATGCCAGTAGAACTCTTTACCATCAAATCCTGGTTTTAGATTAACTCTTGACTGATGTATGTATGTTTTACCTCTTAAGAGTTGTTGGGCTATGTTTAGAATTCTTTTATCTCTACAAAGCATGCCATAAAGTTCACTAATTTTATGAATTTCAAAAATTGAACGCACGTCTCTTGTTGTTTCTTCTAAGATGAATTGAGGCATATCTCTTTTTGTTTCGTCATGCGTAAGAGAAGTAAGTTCATCAAACAATGTACTTACTTCGTCAGAAGAAAACAGATCTTCAAAGATTAAGTAACCGTTTTTTTCAAAAAATTCCGCTTGTTCTTTTGAAAGTTCGTCATAAGAATCAGAATATACGACAGGATCTGTTCTTGAGATGATTTTTGATTCAGGTCCTGTTCTTGTAGGATAAAAATCCATCTCAAACTTATTTTGAGACATTGTTTTCTCCCGATATCAATAATGGGTATACTCCATCAGAATCATGTGTTTCAGGTCCAACTAGTGGTGGATTAAATACACAAATCATTTTCATTTTAGAAAATGCTCTAAGCATATGTTTTTCATGTTTGTCCAATGCATAAATTGTTCCAGGATTTATGTTATGTTTGGTCCCATCATCTTCTTGTATTTCTCCAATTCCTTCAACACAATATACTGCTTCAAGATGATTTTTGTACCAAATTTTAGTTTCAGTATCAGGATATAGAATCGTTTCATGAAATGAAAAACCCATTTTGTCATCTTTCAAAAGAAGTCTAGTACTAGACCAATTTTCTGAATCAATTTGTCGTTCTGTTCCTCTAAAAGACTCAATGTTTCGTACTATCATTTTTGAACAGTCTCATCTTCAAGTTTTTTCTGAAAGTCAGATTTACTCATTACTTGTTTAACACTTTTCTCTAAAATATCCAGTCCTCCTCTCAATTCATTTTCAGCAATAGTCAAAGCAGGAAGGAGTTTGACAACATGATCATCAGACCCACATGTTTCAAGAATCAAACTATTTTCAAAGCATTTTTGTTGAATTGCACTTGCAAGATCTTCTAAAATACAATCAATTCCATAAACCATGCCTTTTCCACGGACTTCGATCTCTGAGGAAAGATTTTCTTTAGCAATTTGCTCAAGTCTAGTTTTTAATATATTGGATTTGAGGGCTATTCCTGCCTCTAATTCCTGAGTTGTCCAAAAATGATCAATGGCAGTTTTAGCGGTGAGAAAAGCCAGGTTATTTCCCCTAAATGTCCCATTATGCTCACCAGGTTTCCATTTGTCAAATTCGGGTTTTATCAGAAGTAATGAAAAAGGCAATCCAAAACCGCTTAGAGATTTTGACAACACTACCAGATCAGGTTCGATTCCTGCACTTTCAAAACTGAAAAAGGTACCTGTACGTCCACATCCTACCTGAATATCATCCACAATCATCAGAATTCCAAATTCATGACAAAGATCTTGTAAGGATTGAAGCCATTTGGAACTGGCAATATTAATTCCACCTTCACCTTGAATTGTTTCCAAAATAACTGCAGCCGGAATATCTACACCACTACTATTATCTTCCAATACACGTCGTAGATAATCAATTGTGTTGATTTTCTTTCCCATGTAACCGTCATAGGGCATAAAGGTAACGTCATTTAGAGATGTGCCTGCACCACCTCTATGATGACTGTTTCCCGTAGCAGCTACAGAGCCTAACGTAACCCCATGGAAACCATTTGTAAATGAGATGACGTTAGTTCTGCCAGTAACTTTTCTTGCAATCTTTAGTGCTGCTTCTACTGCATTTGTACCCGTAGGCCCCGTAAACTGTACTTTGTAATTCAGATGTCTAATTGCTAAAATATTTTTTGAGAAAGAATTCAAGAAATCTTCTTTGGACTTTGTAGCAAGATCTAAACTATGTGTTATTCCGTCTTGATTCAAATAATCAATAATCTCTTTTTTTAAAATAGGATTATTATGTCCATAATTTAATGAGCCGGCACCGCATAAAAAATCATAATATTTTTTTCCGTCATGATCAATAAGAAATGGACCTTTTGCTTTTTCAAACATTACTGGATAAGATCTACAATAGGATCTTACTTGAGATTCAATAGCATTAATCTGCTTCATGCTGTAACCTCCAAAAGATTTTTTTGAATCGGGCCAATTCTAATCAGATCCTCAGGTTCGTGCCCATTTTCCAAGATTTCAGTTGGAAATAAGGATGATTTTGTAAAAGTAGTATCAAGATCAGATGCAAAATTCTGTAAAAATCTCAACGAAGTCTTGTTAGAAGGAGTAACTGTGGCCTCAACAAATTGCACAGCAGAATCGGTTTGAGATAATGCCTTAAAGACAAGTTCTTTTGCAACTCCCTGGTTTCTAAACTCACTGTCCACAGCTACCTGCCAAACAAAAAGAGTGTCAGAATTTTTTGGAGAAATAAAGCCTGAAAGAAATCCAACTATTTTGGAATCAAATTCTGCAACTACACATGTTTTTGAAAATTGATGACATAACAGAACATAGAGATATTTCGAGTTCTCATCAAGCGGTGGATTAGAATTTACTAAACTCCATATAGAATCAGCATCACTAACTAATGGTTCTCTAAAAATTATTGAAGACATACCAGTTAAATCAGAATTTTTTCTATGTTTTCTCTAGAGATATTGTCGATTTCTTCTAGTTTTTCATCAGCAATAGTGTTTGCATCTTTGGTAACTCCAACATAAAAGGGCAGACGTTTACCTTGAGAAGGCCCAACGCCCATAGCCATTTTTGCCAATACTTGCATTTTTTCTTTGGTGGAATCATCAGAGATGATTTCCGAATCAGCAACAATTCCTAAATGATATACTTCTTTTTCAGAATCCCATCCAATGACATCAGGTGTAACTCCTTGAACCTCAACAGGTTCCGTAAAACCATTACATTTTGCAGATATAATTTCTAGTCCTTTAGTTTGAAAGTTAGTTGCAAGATCTCTTACCATGTCTTCGTTTTTAGTCATTGAAGATTTTTGGAAAATCAATTAGTTAATCTTTTGTCAACAAACGTATTGAAATTCAGCTAGTAATGATACAGATTCTTTTATTCATTTTAAAATAAATTGAAAAGATGGAAAGCAATATGCTATTTGCAGTTATTTCGATTGTCATTACTTCGATAGTTTTCATCATGATCAAAGTAGTCGAATTTACAAAATTTAGAACATTACTGGGCTCAGGCAAGGCAACAGGCGTGATTTTCATCATAATTACAATAGCAGAAGTAATGTATCTATCAGCAACGTTGAAGATTTTATCCCCAGCAATAGAAGTTGTCACATCACTTAGTGCAATATTATTATTTTTTACATTTGTATATCTAAATAAACTACAAAATGCAATTTCTGGTATGAGTATTGCATTAGGAAGAAGAATAAATGTAGGAAGTGAGATTGAATTTGATAATAAACTTGGAACAATAATTCAAATTGGCCTAACAAAAACAATTGTAGAGTTAGATGATTCAAGATTGATGTTGATTCCAAATAAAAAATTTGACGAAGAAGTTTCGGTTATTAGTAACTCAAAAATTGAAAAAATAGAGACAAGTATGAATTAGCAGTTAAGGTTTATAATATTTAGAACAATTTGTATAATATCAAGTAATTTTTGAGTATCTCTGTACTGTCACCAACCAATCATAAAGAGTAATGATTGTGCTTTCTTCTTATGACTTAAATTCGAAGCGTAATGCGTCGATGAGATACGCTGACAGATACACCTTAAACAAATTATTATTCTTGTTTGACATTCCAAGAAATATGGAGAAAATTTGTTGGGCAAACTCTGACTACGATAATAGTGATGTAGTCATAATTGGAATTCCAGATGAATCACAATCGCATTCTGTTCGAGAGGGAACATCAAAAGCCCCTGATCAGATTAGAAAAATTTCAAATCTGGCAGACACGTACAAACGAAATGATCAAACCTTCACGGGCTATCCTACAAATTGGATTTCAAAAAATATTTTTGACTATGGGAATATTGCAAGGAATCAAATTCCAGAAATCTTTGACAAGATTTACACCGATTTGAAGATCCCTATTTCGATTGGGGGTGACCATTCTATGAGCGCCGCAATAATCAGACAACTATCAAAAAATTTGTCCAAAAAGATATCTCTAGTATATTTTGATGCCCATCCTGACTTTGTAACATCTACAAAAAATTACTATGGCTCTGTTTTTGGCGATGTTTTAGAATCCATAGACACAAAGACTAGCATGCAGATTGGAATAAGGACGCCTGAGAAAGAAGAGATTGACAATCTAAGAGAGCATAAAATCACCGTAATCTCGCCATTTGACATTGCAGAAAAAGGTATATCAAAAATATCTCAGGAGGTTCTGGACATGTTAGGAGAACTTGTCTACGTATCATTTGATATGGATTGTATAGATCCCTCACATGCACCTGGTGTTTCGGTGCCTGTTCCAGTTGGCCTATCCAGTGTTGATGCCGCATTTATTTTGAAAAAAATTGCAAGCAGGGGGATTATAGGCATGGACATTGTTGAAGTATGCCCACCATTTGATGTAAACAACAGGACATCACACTTAGCATCCAGGATTTTTGGCGAAGTGATCTCATCAATGAAATAATATCACCACTTTAAATTCAACAAGTACTAACTATTCGTATGTTTGAAAACGAATACACTTGGGGGCATGCGGTATCAAGAGGAGGAGAAACAGAATTTCATAAAAATTATGAAAATGCTCTAGAAACCATAAAAAAACAGTTTGGAAAAAAATACCCATGTGTTATCAATGGAGAAAAAATGTATTCTGACAATACATTTGAGGTAAGATCTCCTTCTGATACACGACTTGTTCTTGCCACATTTCCAAAGCTTGATGAATCTCAAACAGAAAGTGCAATTGATTCTGCAAGAAATGCATTTTCAGAATGGAGTCAAACGAATTACAAAGAAAGATCTAAAATTTTCAAAGAAACTGCAAATGAGTTTTCTAAAATCAAATTTGAGTTAGCAGCTTGGATGTCCTTTGAGAACGGAAAGACCAGGATCGAGGCAATGAATGACGTTGACGAAGCCATAGATTTTTTGAGATTTTATTCATTTCAACTTGAGAAAAATGAGGGATTCTGTAAACAAACACATCACCCAGACCCTCATGAAAAGACAAGTACAGTTCTAAAACCCTATGGTGTTTGGGGAATAATAGCGCCGTTTAATTTTCCTTCTGCAATAGCAATTGGAATGACTAGTGGCGTATTACTTACAGGGAACACTGCCGTACTAAAACCGGCCAGCACTACTCCTCTTTCTTCATACTTCTTTGTAGATTCCATAATGAACAAGATACCTAAAGGCTCAATCAATTTTGTAACAGGTGATGGAAATGTTGTTGGAAAGACACTCATTGAAAGCAATGATGTTGATGGAATTGCGTTTACTGGCTCGCAGGTGGTTGGGATGTCTGGTTTCAAAAAGTTTACTGAGAAAACATCAAAACCGTTCATTGCCGAAATGGGTGGAAAAAATCCCGTAATTGTTACAAAAAATGCAGATTTGGATAAGGCATCTGAAGGTATTATGCATGCAGCATTTGGGTTTGGAGGACAAAAATGCAGTGCATGCTCTAGAGTTTATGTGCAAAGGGAGATTTTTCAGGATTTTCTTGAGAAACTTATTGAAAAAAGTACTTCGTTAAGGATCGGAATGCCTTGGAATCGTGAAACATTTTTGGGTCCAGTAATCAATAATGAGTCGGTATCAAAATTTGAAGATGCCGTCAATCTTGCAAAAAAAGACGGTAAGATAATTTTTGGTGGAAATAAAATTACAGATTCTGAATATGAGAATGGTTATTTTGTTCAACCAACCATTGTTACTGATCTTCCAAAAGACCACAAGCTTGTAACTGATGAATTGTTTTTGCCTTTTTTGTGCATTGACAAATATGACGATTTTGATGAAGCGATTGCACTAGCAAACAAATCTGAATATGGCCTGACTGCAGGAATTTTTTCAGAGGACAAAAACCAGATAAGCAGGTTCTTTGAAAAAATTCAAGCAGGAACAGTGTACGCAAACAGGGCGTCTAGTGCCACCACTGCTGCTCTTGTGCAAAGTCAACCGTTTGTTGGTTGGAAAAGTTCCGGCATAACCGGAAAAGGAGCTGGTGGGGAACATTACTTGCAACAATTTATGAGATCCCAAACTCAAACTCTGTGCGATTGAATGAACGAGCTTCCCAAAAGAAAAATGTTTCTCTTTCTTTCACGCAGTCTCCGGATTGAGTAAGGGAGCCAATTAGTTCCATATGGAATGTAGTCTGACACTATGAATCCTTGTTCTACAAGATCCGGTTTTAGTTTATCTCTGACTCCTTTTAGTAACTGAAACTCAAATTTTTTCTGGTGTTTTTTTGATAAGGAAATAGCATCATCAATTAATTTTGAATCATGAGTTGCGATCCCAAATTCGTTTGCGTCTTTGAACAGCAACTTCATGATTTTTAGAAAATTTTGGTCTACTTCCTCTCTTGTTTTGTATGCAATCCTACCGTTTTCTCTATACGCACCCTTTACGATTCTGATTTTTGCGCCGTGCCTGATGAGATCATTCACATCATCGATACTTCGCTTTAGATTGGCCTGAATTGCAATTCCTAATCTCTCGTATCTGGAAAACAAGTCATAATATAGCTGAATTGTGTCATCTGTGTGCTCGGATGACTCCATGTCAATCCATACAAACACGTGCGAGTTTGATGCTGAATTAATTAGTTTCTCGAAACTGTTTAGACATGTTGTGTTATTAATCGACATGCCAACCTGTGTGGGTTTTACAGATATAGCACCCCTTACCTTCCATTTTCTAAATGATGAGATTATCTTATCATATTCAATGATGGTCTTTTCTATTGGATCTTTAGTTTTGTGATATTCTCCGAGTTTATTGATTATTGCATGTCTGCCGTTTTTGTATGCTTCTTTTGCAGATATTAGTGCGTCATCAATGTCATCTCCTGCGATCCATTGCTTTGCAAACTTGAGAAGAAATTTTTCCATCATCTTTGTTGTGTCTACCATAGTCGTATTATTGCCAAAGTAGGATATTAGCTTGACATAAAGAAATGAAAAACAGTCCATAGAGGAAATCTGAAATTCTGGCAGTTGTCAGAGAATCAGACAGGGCAACAGCGAGTCTACGCCTTGAAAATTATTATCCATTAGACAAAAACCACTCGGGATCATTGCTAGATTTAAATCTAAAAAGCAATGTCATTAGATTAAAAAAATTACTTTGTAAGTACTAAAGAGTAGCTTACAATAAATGGCGTGTCTTTCATGGTATGTAATGCAACAGCATTACCTGAGAAAGCAACAGAGCCGGAAGATTTTGCCGGAACTAGTACCAATGCATAGTATGTTTTACCATCAGGAGTCCAACTTGGTACTGCCTTAAGATCTGTTTTTGGTACTGGACCGATGAGGGTTACAACCTGGACAGGTTCAGACGCATCATAAGTCACATATCCTGCATATGGCGCATCTCTAGGAGGCAACAATACAGCAAGCTGATGTGATTCATGTCCGATTCCCGGATCTTGTGCAGAAGTCATGGTTCCTTTGATAATTCGTGCACTGTCTTTTGCAATCTCGTTATATGTAACAGAGTAGGTCATAGTGAATGGTTCGGCATTCTTCGTATGAACTGCTATAGCATTTCCTGAAAACTGCCATACGCCTGCAGAATTTTCGTTATCCACAAATGTAAGGCCAAACTTTGTTTTACCGTCAGTCGTCCAAATTGGCTGCCCTTTGTCCATACCTGTCTTCAGAGGACCGTGTAATGCTACAAGCTGAACATTTTCAGATGCAGAATATGTCAGATAACCTCTGTAGGTATTTTCTGAGAGAGGCAAGATTATTGCCAATTGGTGTCCCTCATGTCCTTGACCAGGATCTTGTACTGATGTAATTGTACCAGTGATTGTTTTTGGAACTTTTAGTGAGGATTGCTCTTCAGCTGCCTTCATGGTTTCTTCTTTGGCGTCTTTCTTTGGAACTTCTTTAGCTTTTTCTGCAGCTTCTGCCTTCTTTTCTTGTTTTACTGCTTCTGGTTTCTTTTTCTCAGGTGATTTTACTTCTGTTGATTTTTCAGAGCATAATCTGTCACCGCATACTTTTTTTGAATTAATTTCGCTGGCTGAGTTGCCTTTACTTTTTATGGCATCAGCTGATTGAATCAGTCCAACAGAGCCTGCAATTGTCCCTGCCAGTAGAATTGTTACTGCAAAAATTGCTATAGTTGTTTTATTTGTCATTGGTTTGGATAGATTCATCGATTAAATAAAGATGAGTGTAAAAATCAGACTAAGTTTTTGCTTAAGAGGATAGGTCCGGTATCTCTTTACCACAGTGAGGGCATTTGTTATTTTGAGATCTTTTCTTTCTAAGTTCTTCAGTAAAAGCAGTTGCCATACTTGGGATTGCATATACTGCAATCCCAAGTATGGCAACTCCTGCACCAATAATTTTTCCAGCCACAGTGACTTGATACACGTCGCCATAACCTATCGTGGTGAGTGTAATCACCCCCACCACATTGATGATGGAATGCTGGAAAATAACTCAGGTTGCGCTTCGTGTTCTGCGTAATACATCAGGCTAGACGCAAGTATCAAGGAGATAAATAGAATAAAAAAACGCTACTGCTAAATCTCCTGCTTTAGATTTAAATACATCACCAAGGGTCTGCATTGGATCAGAGTATCTTGCAAGCTTGAATAATCTAAACAGCCTCAAGAGTCTAACTATTCGGATGAATCTAGTATCCGCTATTACAAAAGGTAAGAAGAAGGGCAGTATTGCAGCTAAATCAACTAACATCATAGGAGTGACTAGAAATCTAATTGCACCGTACGTGGAATTTTGATATTTTGGATTTAATTTACAAACAATTATGGTTTTAAACAGTTGTTGTTTACCTCTTAGGTCGTGTTTTAGATCATGATCACATTTCAAATTTAACTTATCATATAAAATCTGGAATTCATGACAATGATTATTTTAGATTTAGAACCATTTCTTTTTTTTAAACCATGCAATCATCACACCCGAAATTGCAGCCATTCCAATCAGCATAGCAAAATAACTTCCCTTCCATTCTAATTCAGGCACATAAGAAAAATTCGTACCATATATTCCAGCTATGAATGTGATTGGGATGAAGATGGCTGCAATTATTGTGAGTGTCTTCATCACCTCATTCATACGGTTACTAACGCTTGACAGATAAGTGTCCAACAGCCCTCCAATCACATCACGTAATCCCTCTATGGTATCAATAACCTGAATTACGTGATTGTAGACGTCTCTCAGATAAGGCCTGGTGTTATTTGAAATGAAAAGTGTGGAATCACGTCCAAGAAAATCCACGATTTCACGTGCAGGCCAGATTGATTTTCTCAGAGAGATCATTCGACGTTTCAATGTTTGAATTGTCTGCATAGTGCTAGACGTAGGGTTTTGCATCAACTCGTCTTCCAAATCCTCTGTAATATCACCAATTTTTTCAATTACTAGAAAATAACTGTCTATTATTGCATCAATTATTGCATAAGCAAGATAATCACTTTTGAGATCACGTATGGTACCGCTCTTGCTTCTTAGCCGTTTTCTGATCTGATCAAAAAAATCAGCCTCAATTTCTTGAAATGTTATTACATGATTTTCGCCCAAAATTATAGAGATTTGCTCCAAGTCCAGATCTCCTGTATCAGAATCATAATGAGGCATCTTTAACATTATCAACAAATAGTTGTCAGAGACTTCGATTGATGGTCGGAGTTCAGTATTCATAATATTTGCTTGATGAAGCGGATGAATTTCAAAACTATTTCCAAACAACTCCATAATTTTAGGATCATGTATGCCTATCACATTAATCCATGTAACATTGGGTTCGTTTTTAGATTTTAGACAATCCTCAATTTGAACATTAGTTGCTTCGGTAATTGTTTCAGCATCATACTCGATCATGTCTATTCTAATGTCTTCTACTTTTCTTTCGCCAACATGAATTAATGCACCTGGGCTTTGGCCTATGGTATCAGATAACAAGGTTTTTTCAGCTTTTGTGATATTCATAATATGTTTAATTCCGGTAATGTCTTGAAGACCAATATCTTTTGTAATTTCTTTGACTCTGGAAATTTTACCGGTTATAGCCACTATTGCAAATCCAGTCAAAATCGAAAATAACATGCTAAGATAAAGCGGGATATAGTTTCCTTCACCAGCTGCTTCAGAAATTGCTTGAACGTCAGCTGAGGTTGTTCCTACAGAGATTCCAGTTATTGTATCCATTAAAAAGAACATGAATGAAATGATGGATCCAATAACTATTGCAGTGATGACGGTGATTTTCGGTGGGATTTCAATATTTTGTTCACCACGATATGGAGAGAAATACAGTTTGTATTTGACGATTAAGAGTGCAATTCCAGTTATTAGAATGGTTGAGACTATCCACCAGACAATTAACAAAATGCCTTCTGAATCAGCTTTATGTATCCCTAGAAAAAGATCAGAGATATTTCCAGTTAATGGGATGGATAGAATGGATGTGGCCATACCCACTACAATTTGATAAATTATTGCAAAGAGAAAGCCGATGGTAATGCGATTAATGATCACACCTAGAATCCTGTTCAACTTATTTTAACAAAATACATGTAGTCTAATAAAGTACAAGATTTGGAATGTGTCCTATCAAATAGAAAATTTGAAAATATTTTGAAAAATACTCAAAAATTCTCTTGATTATGTTATGACAATCGTATAAAACGAGGTCGCATACACTTTATTATACATTAGAAAGTGAAAAAATATTGAAAGTTGCATTAATCTATAATGAAAATAAGATTGACCCAAATGATGTGATCAATGTTTTTGGAATGACTACCAAAGAGCATTACAGTAAAAAAGCCGTTGAGAGAGTTGCGCAGGCACTAGAGAAAGGCGGTCACACTGTAAAAGTTGTCGAGGGGGACATACATCTTGCCGATGAATTACGTGAATTCATGCCAAAAGTTGTTGCAGGCGAAACTCCTGGGATGGTATTCAATATGGCTTACGGCATCCAAGGTCAAAACAGATACACCCATGTTCCTGCAATGATGGAAATGCTTGGAATTCCATATATCGGTTCAGGACCTGCAGGGCATGCTATTGTTCAGGATAAAGTGATGACTAAAATCGTCTTGCAGAAAAACAACATTCCCACTCCTGGTTTTTGGGTATTTCGGACTCCGGAAGACATTCATGATGATTTAGTTTTCCCGGTAATTGTGAAGCCAAAACTAGAGTCCACTTCTATGGGAATGGAAGTGGTGTATAACTGGGACGATCTCAGAGCCGCAGTTAGAGTACAAATTGAAAAATTTCAACAGGATATTTTGGTCGAGCAGTTTATCTCAGGACGAGAATTTGCAGTAGGAGTAATAGGAAACCATCCAAGTGTAGACATTTTTCCAATAGTCGAGATCAATTTAGGCCACCCTGACCAAATTCAGACTATTGATGATAAAAAGAAAAAGGGAGGAGTAGACAAAACATGTCCTGCAAAATTATCAAAGGAGAAAGCAGAAGAAATGCGCCAGATGTGCATAAAGGCATTCGGATGCCTAGGCCTAAATGATTACAGCAGAGTTGATTTCAGAATGGACAAGGATGAGAATCTGTACATTCTTGAATTAAATTCAATGGCGAGTCTAGGGCTAGGAGGATCATTATTTTACGCTGCTAAAACTGCCGGATACACTTACGAGTCATTAATCAATAAAATTCTGGATGTTGCAGTAATTAGATATTTTGGCTCTCCTATACAACACAATGGAACTGAGACGGATTTAACGCAGCCACTAAGGGTTGTTGCAAGAACCTATTTAAGAGGACACTTGCAAAGCATCAAAGACACTTTACGAGACTTTGTGAATCTTAACACTCATGTATACAATCAAGAGCATGTAAATCAATTAGGAAGAATTATATCCAAACGATTAAGACACCTTGGATTTGACGAGCAGGTTTATAGAGAAAATGATGTTGGAGATTTTCATTATTTCAGGAACCATTCAGAATCAGAAAATGATGTTTTGATAATTTCTCACCTTGACACGCATTACGGCCCTGATGATTTGATAAATTATCATGAAAACAATGATAAGATTTTGGGCTCAGGTATTGCTGAGAGCAAAGGCGGGCTGGCAGTGATGCTGGGTGCATTACATGCCCTGCGATTTGCAAAAAAACTCAGAAAGATACGATGTGCCATATTGCTAACAACAGATGATAGTTTGGGAGGACGCTATAGTAAAAGATTTGTTAACGAGTATTCAAAGAAATCCAAGTACATCATAGGATTAAAATCAGGCAGTAAAGACGGAGGAATCATTACAACTTGTTATGGGAGAAGTGATTATCAGATCAGATTCACTGCAGTTGGCGATCAGTCAGATTCAGATATTCGTGGAATAATTCCAGTTTTGGCGAAAAAATTACATGCACTGGAAAAAATTTCAAAAAATGAAGATGACTACAGATTAAGAACTACATCTGTTGTTGCAAAAGGCTCTCACGGACATACTCCAAACTATGCAACATTATCACTGACGTGCGTATATCAAACAGAAAAATTAGGCGAAACTTTGGATTCAAAGATTCGATCCATTATGAAAAAAAGAGAGGAAGGTTCCAAAAAGCTAGATGTTGCAATTCATAAAATTCAAACAAGACCTCCAGTATTAGAAGAGCCATCAGATACCGAATTCTATAACAAGGTAGAAGAACTTGCTAAAAAACACGATATGAAAATCAAAAAACATTGTCAAATTGTATCATCTGATATCAGTAATGTTCCAATTGAACTTCCAGCTCTAGACGGTTTTGGGCCATTGGGACACTATTATCGGTCGCCTAAAGAGTACATCATACATGACAGTATTTTAGATAGAGCAGCTCTGTTGTCATCTGTTCTCTATAAATGCGCTGAGAAATAATTCCAATTCCCAATCAAACAGGGATACCATAAAAAATTCATCATACCACGATAGAATTTAAGATGAGATAACACATTGAAATCAACTTTCGACACCCTTCTTTTTTGTTATATATTATCACAACATCTTCTACAAGTTTTTGATTTGGAATGATCATTCTACCTCCATCCTCAGTCAATGCAACAATTTTTGTCAAATGTAATTCTATGATTACTCCATGAGTTTCTTTAATCAATATTGAATCGCCTATGTCAATGTCAGATCCAAAATATACCTCAATCCCGGCAGCGATGTTCTTTAGTTGATGTTGTAAAGCAACCCCAAATATCACTATTCCAACTCCAATAGAGGGGTTTTTCTAATGCTAATTCAAACAACTTCCAACACGGTTCCCAAATACGCAATTTCAGAAATCATGATAAAGATTGAAACTATGCCTAGTAATTTTTGAGTACCAGTTAGATTATGCATTTTTTGCGAATTACATATCTTGTGATAAAAAATAACGTAATCGCAACAACAATTTATAACGACACAAAGTTTCCAATCTGTTACTTCCGATGATTTGAACTTACTTTCATATTATAACGTACACTTGAATTATCTGTTCAAGAAAAGACCAAAATAATTATAATGTTTAAAAAAAGAAGGGCTTATTTGAGTTCTTTAATTTGGCTTACCAAATTATTCATCTCAAATACCATTTTCTTTTGTGCAATGATGTCTTTTGATTCTACAAACGCTTTTTGAAGTTCTGAAAGAGAATTCCGAAGATCGTTAGTCTTTGTGATGGGTTTTTCGAAAGTTTTGATCTGTACAGGTATTGACTGCGAACCAACTTGTATTTTTGAAATTTTTTCCATACATCCATAGCAAGGGGCTTCGAAATCATTTTCATATCTTGGAAGATTTCCATTAATGTCAAAATTTGACTGAATTTCTTCTTGTGCAAGATTATGCTTTATGTTTAGATCTCTAATCACATTTAGCATCTCAATTTTGGACATTTTTGCATAATTGACATATTGTTTCATGGCATCAGCATAAGTTCCGCCCTGTTGCAAAATAGAGTCTTTTGCTTCTTTTGCTATCGTTAATTTAGTATTGAGGTAGCCAAATTGGTCCCAAAATATCCCCGGATTAGTCGAATTGGTACTAGCAACATATCGATCATATGCATTTTTAGGAGTATATGCTTCATATTTTGCTTCCATTCGTTTGAGTTCCTCATTTAATGACGTTTTTGCAAGCGTACGTTGTTTGTCGATGAGTTTTTGCTGTTCGATTATTTTTTGGTCATTTTCCTGTGTTTGTTCAAATTGCTTTCTAGCAATTTCAATTTTCTTTAGAATGTCTAGTGATATAGGGTTGTTTTTGAGATCATCGCCTTGGATTTTTTTAAAATCAGTTTCTGCAAATGCGTTACTTGTTAGGAGAGACGTCAGAAGAAACACAGTAGCCAATGATATGTGTAATAATTTTGTCATTATGGGTGATTGGGAGAATTCTTTAAGAACAGTACGAATAATTTCTCAGTCCCAATTACACGACTGGTTTTAATATTAGTTAAAGTTGGACTTTCAACAGTTAGTGTTGTAATGCAAAATCCAATTGAAGATTATTGAGTTGCCGATGCAAATGCTTCTGGTGGGGAGTTGATTGGGTCTACTGTAATAACTACAGTGTCAACTGCCTCTCTACCATTATCATCATAAACTCTCAGTTCGAATGTAAGTACTTTGACCTGACCATTAGCTACAGTCGGGCTAGTAAATGACGGAGTAACACTGGTTGTAGATGACAACTTTACAGTTTCGCCAGAGATTTGAGTCCATTCATAGAAGATAGTTTGGTTTTCTGGATCATTACTCTTGGTACCGTCTAGATTTATCTTGACATTTTCATTGACTATTCTATCAACACCAGCATCAGCAATAATATCTAAACTTAGGGTGTTCCTAACTGTAAGGTTCATGCTATCTGCTGATGCTAGTTCCCCATCACTGACCGTGCAGGTCATTGTGAAAGTTTGATCAGACACGACACTTGGTGATTTAATTGAAACTTTGGAACCTTCAGAGGACACAATTACTACTTTTGATGATTCTGAAGTCCACTCATAATTAAGAACATGGGTATCAGGATCAGTTCCAACACAGTTAAGATTGACAATTGTGTTTTCATCCACGGTCATATCAGGGCCTGCATTAGCTTTAGGAGCACTGTTCTCAGGTACTATAAACACCACAACTTGGTCAGAGCCAATTTGTCCTGCAGAATCAGTTGCACTAAGTTCCAAAACAACGCGTTTTTCAGTTGTTGGAGTTACTTCAGGTGCAGTAAATGAAAGGGTTGCCTTTGTTTTATCAAAGGATAGTGATTCGCCAGAAAGCTGCTTCCATTCAAGATTAACAATATCATTATCAAGATCTACGGCGGATCCCACGATTGTAACTTGAGTTCCACCATAAACTCTCTTATCTGGACCTGCATTAACTCTTGGCGGATAATTCACAGAACTTACATTGACAGACACGTCGTCGGTGTCAGAACTTCCATGCGAGTCAGTAACAGTTAACTCAAAAACTAATTCTTCAGATTCAGACTGAATAACAGGAGATGTAAAGTATACAGAGTATGATGCACGCTCATAGAGGTCTACAGCCTTACCAGATTTTTGAGCCCAAGAATATTTGATTTTGTCACCATCAGGATCCATTCCTTCACCTTCAAGTTTTACAAGAATATTTTCAGCAACATTTCTATCATTACCAGCATTGGCGACAGGAGGATTGTTAGATGGAAGTACCTTTACTAAGGCTAATGCATTAGCCCAACCATTTCCAGCAGAATAACCAGTTACTTGGAATGACAAGAGCTTCTCAAAATCGCCTACTTCAGGGGCAATGAATTCTACTTCTTGTCCATTAAAGGAACTAAGTGTGACAGATGGTCCAAGAAGTTGGAACCAAGAATATTGAATTGGTTTATTATCTAATGTGCTACCAGTTGCACTCAACGTGACTCTATCGCCTTCGGTTACAGTTTGAATAGGTCCAGCTGATACTGAAATTCGTTTATTTTCTAGTCCGCCTGGATAAGGATATACATTTACAGTGTCACTTGCGGTTCCTCCAAACCCATCATTTACTGTGACTTCAAATGTAAGAGGCTCAAATTGTGAATAATCAAGATAACCAGGAAGGAATGTAAGGTATTTTTCAGTAGTATTTGACAGTTCTGTTGGTTGTCCAGAAACTTGTCTCCACTTGTATGTTAACACATCATCATCTGCATCCCAAGCGCTAGGGATTATTGTCATTGCATTAATAGATGAAAAAGTGACCAAGTCTCGTCCAGCGTCAATGGTTGGAGGATGGTTTACAGGGTTTACAACGATTTCGACAAAAGCAGAACTATTTGCGCCTTGTGGGTCTGTCACTAGAAGTTCAAAATCAAGAACTTTTATCTCACCGTTTTTGACCTCAGGTGCCATGAAAGTGGGTTCGGCAACAGTATATGATGAGAGTTTTACAGATTCGCCAGAAGTCTGAGTCCATTTGAATGTAAGATTTTCAGCATCAGCATCGATTCCTTCTCCAAGCAAAGTAACAAGTTTGTTTTCAACTACATTAACAGACTCTATTTCTGCAAACGAACTTGAGATACCACCAATTAATAACACAGAGAAAACGGATAAAAATAATAGACTATTCAACTATTTTCTAACTTAGTGAGCATATTATAAACATTTGTACCAATAAAAACAGATCAGCACTTAGAGAATAATTCACTTACCGACAAATTCCCCCCATTGACTTCCTAGCTTTCCGATCACCCTGAATGCCAATCGATCAATGTTAACATTGGATTCTGCAACAATCATAACCACTTTTTCATAGATCGGGAAACTCATTATCACTACATGTTCTCTTCTAGATGCAGAATATTTTACATGCCCTAGTTCTGCATCAAATTTTTTTCGTTTTGCCACTCTGGATGCCAGTTCCTTGCAAACAGAATTAAGCTGTTCTTGGGTTAGCCTCATATTCATTCCGGGTTTAGTTCCTCCTGCCAAGATAGATCCATTTTCATCCAACAGTCCTGCAAATCTGATTTCCACGTCATCAAGTATTTCTTGGCATTTTTTCTCATACTCAGATACGCTAAATTTTTTCTGTTCCACTAGATTATGTGTGTGTTTTTTAGTAATAATGTATTGGTATTTTTTCTAGACAGGTCAAAGCCTTAAAAAAAATTGAGCGAGGCAGGATTCAAACTGTTTATTTAATTTATGAAGATGCAAAGGATCAACGGAAAGAGAATCCATATCAAACCAAGGTTCAGCCAGATACAAATTCCTATTCATTTCAATTTGGATCCAAGGAAACGGTTTCTTCCCGTATGTTTTAGTTATATATCCACCATGAAAGGGATCATTTAGTAAGATTTCATTTTTGTCAATCTCAAATGATTCAGAGATGCAGGAGGCAAGTAATTCAATCATATATTGAGAAGATGTTTGCCCATCATTATTCGACAGACAGAATTTTGGTCTTGGTTTTTTGTTTCCGTCAGGAGAGATTCTAGGTGCGATTGAAGCCATGGAATGGCAGTCAAGACACAATTGTAAATCCAACTCTTCAATACTTTTTTTAATCGCATTATGATATGGCATATAATATAATTGAATTAGCAAGGCCCTAAGAGAATCACCTGGTTCTAGGCCTTTAGAATAGATGGGTTTACCATAACAAGTAGAGCTTTTGATCAAACCGTCAGGATTTGCAGGAGGAAGTTCTTGTAATGAACGATTAGGATCAACAAATGCTCTTGCAATATCAGTTTTAATCACGCGCTGAACTTTATCTCCCAAGTCATAAAGTTCCGTAACAAATGGATCCGAATCATCAAACAAGTCTTTGTATGTAATACACAGACTACCATTTAGTTCCAGAGGTTTTTTTATTCCGCCATGAGGAATGGATAGTAGTATTGGAAGGGGGTTCAATTCAACCCCTCAGCTGTTCCATCTCGTCTTATTTCAGCTACACCATGATAACCAGGTTGAGTTTGAAGTTTCATTACGGCATGGATTGCACCATGATAAAATGAATATCTTTCTTTTACAGAAATTTTATATCCCATTTCTCGAAGAAAATCAATTATCTCATTACGGAATCCACCGTCTTCAATGCTAACAATGCCACCAATTGAACAATGGAATCGAGGCCTTTTGATTGCCTCACTCATAGGCAGATCACCATCGATTATTCTTGAGAGGAATTGAGTAATTGTGGAAAAAATCCTCTGACTGCCAGGACTTCCAACTACCATCCAAAGTTTAGAATCATTGAAAATTAGGGCGGGTGAAACTGAGGTCCAAGGTATAGAATTTGGTCGTATATAGTACGGATGATTAGGATTTGTAAATTCAAATGCAGACATGTAGTTATTGTAGAGGAATCCTAGCCCATTTGCAGCAGTTTTTGAACCATAAGCAAGCTCTATTGACTGAGTAATGCCTACAGCATTTCCTTCGTCATCAATTGTTGAGAGATGAGTGGTATCCTCGCTTCCAAAAGCAGGGTCAATCATAGGCAAAGTAGCATCCATAGAATTATGAATAGATTCAGCCATTTGTTTTGCAAATGATCTTTGAAGATGCAGTGTATCTTGAATTTGATCATATGTATGACGGTTAAATGGTCTTTGCATCCTGTGTAAGAATGCCTTTCTGAATGTCTCTGCAACAAAATGGAATGAACTTGGTTTTGAGCTACGTAAAAACTTGGAAGGCAGATGATTCAGCATCATGAGAGTAAGCAACAAGGTTCTTCCGGCAGCTGGTGGAGGTAGTGTTACTACTGTAGTGTGACGATATTTTCTGCTAATGGGCTTCCGAATTAGAGGTTCAGGGACATATGCCAAATCTTCTTCTCGAATCAAACCATGGTTTTTTTTCATGTCTTGGGCAATTTTTTTGGCTATCTCCCCTTGATAGAAAACACGATATCCATAATCCGAAACTGCAGTAAGCGTTTCAGACAGATCCTCTTGAATGAATCTATCACCTACGTCATATGGAACTAAGCCGTCTTTTAAGAAATATTTTGCTCCAGATTTGGATTTTATTGATAGAAAGCTTTTGAGTTCTCTCTCTTGTAAGTTGTGTTGAAGTTGAGTTATTTTGTATCCTTTTTTTGCAATACGTATTGAAGGTGCAACTATATTTTGCCATTTTATCCTACCATATCGTTCATGCAAGAATCCAATCAATGCCAAAGTACTAGGAACTGTAGTAGACTTGTACCCTAGACGGCGATTTTTCTTTTTGGAGTAAACTGATGAGTTAGCTAGTGATGGTGAACGGCTAGAGCCATCAATTGCGTATGATTCACCATCAACATGAATAATTGCCATAGATTGCCCTCCAAGTCCTGATGCCTGAGGCTCACATACTCCCAAAGCTAATGCAGTAGCACAAGCTGCATCTATAGCATTGCCACCTTTTTTGAGCATCTCCACTCCTGCTTTAGTTGCATCCGGGAACGCAGATGCAACCATTCCTTTTTTTGCAACAGAACATTTTTTATCCAAAGTTGGACGAAACGAATTTTCTATATGTTCAATATTCAATTTAGTTTGCTCCTGACGAATTAGATGTAAGATTGTTTATCACAGACATAAGTAAAGCCATATGATCAATCAGAGAATCTTTGTATTCATCAGCAACATAGTAACCAGAACCAACGCATTTGGTAGACGTTTTCACTGTATTCTAAAACTGATGAGACTATAAAACTGATCATAAGTAAAAAATCTCAACCATATAGAAATAAAGAAGAAATATGAAAAAATAAAATAAGCTTCAGAAGATTATTTCTTTTTTGAAGCCTTTGTTGTTTTTTTAGCTGTTGTTTTTTTAGTTGTTGTTTTTGCTGCTGCTTTTTTCTTTGCTGCCATAACTCAAACTACATTTCACTTGGATTTCTACAGGTTAAATTAAAAAAAATACACAAAAGAAGTATTATTTTAAACACTTTTTTAGAATTTACTCCACTAAAAATTATTAAAAACAATCACCGTATTTTCATAAGATCAAAAAATAGATCGTTGCATCTATGAATCTGAGATCTTTTGATTGAATACCAGTAAAACAACACAAAATTTACTAAATTTACGAATAGTATTCCTTGAATCCTTTATCAGTTGGATGTAATTCAATTTTTGGGCCAAAAAATCCCTGTTTTTGTTCTACTTTTAGCATACCATTATTTTCCAAATCTTCCAGAATTATGTCAAGTTCTTTATTGTCTAATCCTGTATTTTTTTGAATGTTCTCAAATGTTTTTGAACCTCTGTTTAATTCACCCAAAACCAACATATTTTTTGTTTGATGTTTTGAAGATTCGATTTGAGGTCGAGTCATTTCAGGCACATGAAATAGAGGTTGTTTTTCTTGGATCATGCCAGGCATTTTATTTCCAACTCTTCTTTTAGCAAATATCCTAGGAATTATTCTTGCCAATGGAATGGCCAAAAAAAATATCAAGTATATCCACGAGAAATTTGGATCTGCCATTAATTTTTACAGACATGGATGTCATAAATTTGTTGAGCCATCAATTGTAATAATGGATTATTTTTCATTATGATTGGTATAATAGTAGCTAATGCATACAGTTTCTATTGTCAAGATATCAATCTCCCAAAGTTAGTGTCAATATGAGTGCTGCAAAAGGAATTGTAGCAGCTATCATCATTCTAATTCTAGTAGGAGTAATAACAACGGCTTCAGTAAAAATTGTAGATGCAGGTCACAGAGGTGTTCTCTTGCACTGGAATGCAGTAGATCTTACACAACCACCATTAGAAGAAGGGTTGCATTTTGTCGTTCCATTTCAGGATGAAGTGATCAATGTAGAAGTTCGTACTCTAAAGTATGCAAGTGATGCTCGTAGTGCGTCAAGAGACTTACAGACAGTTGAAACCACTGTAACAGTAAACTATCATCCAGACAAAGAATCGGTACACAGGTTATACAAAAATTTGGGATTAGATTATGAAAATAGGGTAATTCAACCAGCTATTGAAGAAACCGTAAAACAAGTAACTGCAAACTACAATGCTGAAGAATTGATTACAAAAAGACCTTTAGTTAAACAAGACATTGAAGTTGCAATCAGAGAGAGATTGAATCAGTTTGAAGTAGTCACGGATGTAATTTCAATTACGGATTTTGAATTCTCCCCATTATTCGCTCAGGCAATTGAATCCAAAGTAGAGGCAGAACAAAACGCACTCAGAGCAGAGAATGACTTGAGGAGGATAGAGGTAGAAGCAAGACAAACAGAGGCCAATGCTGTAGGCCTAGCAAACGCAAACATTGCAGAAGCTAAAGGAGAGGCAGAAGCAATAGCAATAATCAATAAAGCATTAGCAGAGAATCCAAATTATTTGGATTGGTTGAAAACACAGGCATGGGATGGTAAATTACCACTAGTAGTAGGTGAAAGCGGAACGCCATTCATTCAGATCCCAATCAAACCCTAAGTAGATAGGTAGAACGATTATTTGTTTTGGTATCTATCTCTTATCGCATCGTACATTACAAGAAATTGTTCAGGTTCGTTTTGCCTGTAATTTTTTTCCAAGCCGCGTATTTCTTTTTCAGATATTTCCTCCCCTTTTGCATTGTAATATTCTTTAATTATTTGAGACGGGGTCTTTTGGATATTGTATTTTTGAAGAGATTTGGATACAGATCTTTTACACATAAAGTCAAAGACAAAAAATCGATAGGCAAGATATCCAGACAAGCCAGCAATCACAACAAAGAGTATAGGAATTATGATAATAGATGTCATGATAAATGCACGTCATTTTAATATTTGACTGTTGCCAACTGAAGCATGACACAATCACAATTTATCTTAACAGAGACATCAACATTATGATAAAAGAAATTCTGCATGGTAAGAATCAAAATTGTTTTTCCCAACTATTATTTCAAGGAATTTGAAGATTTAATTTAAAAATATCATTTTTTGCCAATCACTAAATCCACCTTATAGTTTAGAGTAGCACGCGGATTAACTTTCAAGTTCCAAGGAATAAACGAAGGCTTACTGGTTTTTGGCAAAATTTTGAATCCAGCATACTCCAAATTAGTTCGTAATGTAAACTCATCAAAAGAAGTTTTTACAGAACTGACACCTCTATCAAAATCATACGGATCAGTAATCACCAAATATCCAGATGTAATTTGCGCAGATGTTTGTTTAAGAAATAGAGTAGGTTCAATTAACTCTAAAACATTAAGTGCCAATATTAAATCAAATTGGAATTTTCCAAATACATCCGATAACGAATCAGCCACAGCATAATCGAGATTGTGCTTATAAGATTTTTTAGCATACAACAGGGCATCAAATGATCTATCAATTCCAAATACCATTTGATGCGAATCAGATAACCATGAAGTCATAATGCCAATAGAGCAGCCATGTTCCAATACAAAATTTGAATGGGTTATAAAATCAAGATTGTTTTTAATATGCGAGTAAAATTTTGAGCATCTACTATTTTGATATATGAGAGACCAGCGTTTCTCAGTAATAGTTGAATCATTGTTGAATTTATCAGTTTTTGATAATGAATACTTTACAAACTTCCTTAGACTCTCAGAAGTGATGGATTTATACAAAATGCCACTCAAAACTTTATGATTGGACAGATAATCAGAGAAATCATCCCATAAAATAGGGATTTTCTGAAGAATCGGAAATATTAAATTACATTTTTTGCATTCCAAGAGTCCCTCCTCAATTTCTCTATCTAGTTTGAATACATCTAATTCTAATTTAGAACCACATCTAACACATCTGAAGAACTCAAGACTTGATTCCAGCATTGTCTTATAACAAATTAATTATTGTAAGGTAATAATTTCTTTGATATAAAAATCAAGGTAATCTTAAATGTAGTATTTTTAGATTTTATACGAATTGAGTGAGTTTCAGGAATTTGCAGAGGCGTTGTTTGGTCAGCTCTCAGTTGAAATTAATGAAGAGCAAGAGATCATAAACTTGGCAATCAGGGCTAAAGAAGACATATCAGACAAAATACAATTCAAAGAGTTAGAAGACATTGCAAAAGAGGTTTTACCAGAATTTAAAGGAAAGGTCGAGAATTTTCTAGGTACAAAGGTTCCAGACAACATTTCGTTAGAGTTTCCAGAATTAGAAGAGCTTAAGCGATTAAAAGGAGACAAAGTTTTTGCAGATAGTGAATCAAAACAATTTGTCACGGATCTATTCAATGCAGTTGCAAAAGAAGACCTAAAAAAAATTGCAGAGCTGATGCAAAAGAACACTGCAAAATATTTAGTATATTCAACATATGCAATTCAATACATCTCTAAAATTACAACCACATATGGGGATTATCTTGATTCTGTGATTTACTTAAACAAGTTTATTCTATCCAGATATCCACAAATAATTCTCCATAAGCAAGGGAAACCATATGAATCAAAATTCGAAGATGTGAATTCAGGGTATCTCGGGGCAGTAAAGATGGCAGTATTAGAAGAGTTGATTCATTCCACACAAGAGAACCTACAGCAAATTAACAGGAATGCCGCAATGAACGTAAATAGAATTAATGAGGAGTTAGCAACCATAATTTTATCATTAGATACCAAAATAATTAACAAGTTATCAGAGTATTGCCAGTTACAAACAGTCCCGGATGATTTCCCATTTGCAAAAAAAGCAAACTTATTTTTCTTCTTGAATCCAGATCATTTTCTAATAGAGCAAATTGGACCGGATGTAATGACTTTTACACATGTTGAAATTGATCCAAAAATAGGAGAATTGATACCAGAACTTTTGGGGATTTATAAAAAATGGCTTATTCCAATTCAGCAACATCATGCGGCATTTACAGCCATGGAAGGGATGGCAGCATTCACAATAGAAAACATCCTAAAAGATGATCAGGATTTTCAGAATTACCTCACCACATTTATGGGTACAGATTTTTCGTCATATCAAGTACGAAAAAGTATCGGTAAGGAATTTACAAAAATAACATATGCGAAATTAGGCAAGGACATATTTAAAAAAATAATAACAAACCCACCAAGTACAAGAGAGATTAAGGAACCTCAATTATACCTCAAGAGACTGAGTTCATAACAATTGGAAGAAAAATTTGATCCTCTAGTTGCAGAATGGTTTTCATTTGTAAAGAATCCAAACTTCAATTTAGTTGAAAAATGTTTAAAGTTTTCTCAGATTTTGGAATATCCGGATCTTAGGGTAGATGATTACATCAAAAAGATCAACATAATTGGAAAATCATTAAAAGAATCAATTAGCGACGTGCAAAATCCAACATACTTGATTTCAATGCTAAACGAACATCTATTTGAAAACTTAGGTTTTAGTGGAGATGATGATGACTACTATAGTCCAAAGAATAATTTTCTAAATGAAGTAATTGATAAAAAAACTGGTCTTCCGATAACTATTTCGATTCTATATGTAGAAATCGCAAAATTTATTGGGTTGGATCTTAAAATTGTTGGATTTCCGAGTCACATCCTAGTAAAATATAACGAAGAGGTGATCTTAGATCCATTTTATGATGGGCGTCTACTAGACATAGATGATTTACAAGACATTCTAGATGCTAATTTTGGAGGAGCAGTAGAATTCAAACCTGAATTTCTAGACGAAGTAAGATCTGAGCAGATACTGGTAAGATTAGCTCGTAACTTAAAAAATTCATACATACAATCATTCGTATATGATAAAGCACTACAATGCACCAACATGGCATTAGCAATAGAACCGGAATCGCCAGAAGATATCAGAGACAAAGGAATTCTGGAAGAGCGATTGTTAAATTCCGAAGTAGCGTTGAGATATTTGAACAAATATTTGGAATTAAATCCAAACGCAGAAGATGTGGATTTTGTTTTAGAATTAATTAGAAGTATAAAGACAAAAAATTAATCAATAATGGAATCCACATCGGTTCCTTTTTTGATCATCGATATTTCATGACGGGCAATTTTATTTCTTAGTGCTCGTTTAAGAATATCCACCTCATTTCTGAGTAATGCGATTTCATCTTCAAGTTTTGCGACTCTTTCATAGATGGTTTCAGCTTCCGAACTCATAATTATCTATCAAGATAAAATTTGTCTTAAAAAGTTATGGGTAAAAATTTTGATGGGCATGTATAGATTTTTGAACTATAATTCAAACTCTTGGCGACATTTTTCACATTTTCCTCTTTCTTGTCCTGGCGGACCTAAAAGGAATACCTTACCAATTGTTTTACAAAGAGGACACATTCCAGTAGTTGCATTTTTTGGACCTGTGCGGATAATTTTCTGAGTTTTTCTTCGTCCCATTGAACAAACTCCCTAAATCGGTCTATTAAGTTTTAATGGCGCGGGGAGAGGGATTTGAACCCACGAGTCATTGCTGACATGGGATTAGCAATCCCACGCCCTACCAAGCTAGGCGATCCCCGCATAAGGATGCCTAGAATTAATCTGTAAATAAATTCATTCGTCGTCAAATTGACTGTAATTATTAATAATTTTAGCAATAGACAGTCTTTTCCTACACATAAACATGAGATTAACTTGTCCTTTTTGTTAGGAATTGTAATAATGTTGTATGCGTTTTCAAAATATCCGAACGCATTCAGACGTAGTTCCTGCATTTAGAACAATTCGTGCTTTAAATTCTAGGCCACCTATCAATACATGTATCTATATGCTGCATCAATATGTGAATCCAATAGTTCTTAACACATTCCTGTATCAACAGTGAATTGATCATGAACAGTAATGACGATTATGTTTTGATTCGGGTTATCGATTTCATTAGGAATATCAAATTTTTCTTGTATAAATTAGGAATCCGCATGGACCTGAACATTTGCATTCCAATTTCATTTATCAGATTACATATCAAGCTATACACATAGAAACAGTTCTAAATCAAGGTAGAATTAAATAATAAACTCTTCAAATTCTTGCGGTTTTGAGTAAAAAAGCAGCGGTAATGAAAGGAGATGGCATAGGACCCGAAGTCGTAGATTCAATGCTTAGAGTTTTAAAAGAATGCAACATTCAATCAGAGATAATCCTATGTGAAGCAGGTTCAGAACAATGGGATAAAAATGGAAGAAAAGATAAAACATACATCCCAGATGTAACGATGCAGATTTTGGAAGAATCTGACGCTTGTTTTAAAGGTCCAACGACCACAATACCAGTTCCAGGTGCTCCCAGAAGTGTAGCAGTCACTCTTCGTCAAAAATTTGAATTGTACTCTAACATCAGACCAACTAAAACTTATGACAGGTTAACGCCAAATAGAAAACTTGATTGTGTTTGTTTCAGAGAAGCCACAGAAGGGCTGTATACAGGAATTGAAGCCCAAATAACAGAGGATTCCGCAATTGCAATAAGAAAGATTACAAGACAGGGCTGCGATAGATTTCTAAATTCGGCAATGAAATGGGCAGAAGAATACAACATGAAAAAAATGGTTGCAATTACAAAAAGGAATATCCTAAAACAAACAGATGGAATTTTTTGGAGCTCGGCTCAGAAAGCAGTTGAGGGAACAGACGTAGCACTGTCAGAAATTTACATTGACAATATGGCACAGCAGATGGTTGTGGCACCAGAACAATTCAATGGGGCAATTCTAGTAAGTACTAATTTATTCATGGATATTATTTCAGAGCTGGCATCGGGATTGGTTGGATCTATTGGATTAATTTATTCTGCTAATATGGGAGATAGTTTTGCAATGTTTGAAGCAGCACATGGAAGTGCGCCTCAATTTGCTGGGCAAAACAAAGTCAATCCTACAGCTACGATCCTGTCAGGTGCTTGGATGGCACAGTATCTAGGGGAAACTGAAATCAGAGACGCAATATTTGCTGCAACAGAACAAGTAATCAACGAAGGAAAAACAGTGACATGGGATATTGGAGGTAATGCGTCAACGACTCAAATGACCGAGGCCATAGCTACGTATGCTAAAGAAAAACTAAGAAGATAGTCAGTTAACAGCTTCAATCAAAATTAATTCTTCAAAGAAGAGTTTCTTTCTTGCCATAATTCTAGTTTTCAAGCCTAGTTTGTTGGCATAATCAATTAATTTTTGATGATTGGATAACGACGAAGTTATGAAAACAAACTTGCCATTTTTTTCTAGATTATGTATTAGTGAATCGAATATTTTTTTAGGTATTTCAAATCCTTCGGCACCGCCATCTGTTGCAATATCCAAAATTTCATCGGTAGCAAGATATGGTAAATTACAAACAATGAAATCAAATTTGATTTTTAATGCATCTGATCCATTGCAGCAAACAAGATTTTTTGTTTTGTAGGTTTGGTTTTTTAATACTTCGAAATTTATATCAGTTCCAACAACTAAAGAAAAATTCTCAGAGAGTAGTTTGGTAAGATATCCGGATCCGCTTCCAACATCTAAAGCAAGATTTCCTTTTTCATGTTCTATATTATCTACAATGAAAAAAGTATCCTCAGATGGAGGATACTCATCATTTTTCCAGAATTTGGGTCGCAATGGTAATTATTTCATCTCCAGATAGATCATCTACTCGTTTATCCATTACAGTTTCTATGTCGAATTGTTTTAGAATGTTTTTGACAGTTTTCCTTCTATATGAGAAAATTTTGTGAATGGTAAGAATTAGATCTTTTTTCAGATTGTTTTTTTTCACAATTTTTAAAAGTACAGAATCAACTTTTGGAGGAGGTGAAAAATTATTCCTACTCACTTTAGACAACATAGTAATTTCAAATGCATGAGTTGCAATAATGCTTATCGCCTTTCGGTTCTTTGATGATTTTGCCAATAACTTATCTGCAAATTCTTTTTGAACCATGATTACGCCGTGTGAAAAAGAGGTTTGTGCAAGCCATTCTATGGCATCTTTACTCTTAGAATAAGGCAAATTAGATACAAAAATTGTAAATGGATCCGTGTTCTTAAATCCGTCTCCAGACTTTAAGATAAGATTTTCAATGTCAAAGAATTTGATTTTTGCATGTCTGACAAGATTTTCATCCAGATCAATAGAGATCACTTTCTTGGCTTTCTCACATAGTAAGGGAGTCAAGATTCCCAATCCAGTTCCTACCTCGTAGACGATATCTTGTTTTGAGATTTCAGCGTCGGAAATAATAGATTTGGCCACAGTGCTTGAATTAAGGAAGTGTTGCCCAAGTTGTTTTCGTTTTATCATCTCTTTACAAAGAGATTCATTCTACTTTCACCAGTAATTTCATCCATGATTCTTTCCGAAATGTGTTTTACTGGATCTTTGAATCCAACTCTATCTTGTAAATCCTGATAGCTTTCAAATTTTTTCTTTTCTCTTTCTTCCAACATTGTTTTCATGTAGGTCTTCCCAATTCCTGGGATCAGTTCAAGTGCATGTATTCTTGGAGTTAAAGGTCTTGCATTGTTAAGATACTCTACAAATTTTGATTCATTGGCAGTTACGATGGTTTGTATTACTGTTGGTAACTCACTTTGTGCAGACGATGATATTTTATCATATTCCATTTTACCCAGCACAGACAGAACTTTAGTTCGTCCATCTTTTCCGATGTAGATTTTCTCACCTATTTCAAATGAAGAGTTTGGAATTCCAAGAACTTCTAAAAGAGTGAGATGATCTTCTCCGATTGCAGTTACAATTATGCCTTCTCTTCCATGAACAGTAGAGGATTTTCCTCTGGGGTTAAAATCCAGAATGTATGCATATTCCTCATATTTTCTAGATGGGGATTGTGCCCGATACAAGATAAAATGCTCCTGAAAGTTTACGAATGCTCCTTGATTATCTTGAGCATTTTTTCTAGGGTTTCAGCAAGAATTAATTTTTTCCATCCGAATGTGAAAGAACGCAGTTCAGCTAAACTTGTTGGCCTAATGTTAACAATTTCAACAGCTTCGTCTTCTGTTAACTCACATTCTTTGACGAGTTGTTTTTTCATTTCTTTTGCATTCTTAGAATCAATTGATGCAAATTTTGAAACGTAATCGTATGTCCAACGTTGGATTTGGTCCATCTCTTCAGGATCAACTTTCCCTAAAATTTCCTTAACTTCCGAAAGAGAAATGGCTTGTTTCGTTTTTACTTCTTCCATATTATACACCGAATGGTTTTATGTGATCCAATCTAGTGATTAAGGTTTTCGATTTATCACCTAATTTTACATCTAGTGTGATAGCACGTCTACCAACACCTGTTATAACACCTACTTTTCCGTGGTATCTCCTATGGGGCAGTCCTTTGTGCTGTCTGGGATCAATAATGACAAGTGCTTGTTGGCCCTCCTGGTATTCACGTAACAGAAATGAAACCCCTCTTGGAGATTGTTTTCTCATCACAGATCTGGATTTATGCTTAAATCCATGTGAACGGCCATGAGATTTCTTAGTTGCCATGTAGAGTGAAGCCCTTGAAAGCCCTATTTTAAGACTTAGAACAGAGGCGAGAAGCTAGTCTACAAGATCTGTTCTAAGCTGCCCACAAGCAGCAGAGATCTCGGTTCCTTTTTCGACTCGAACTGTACAATTTATGCCAGCATGGGACAAAATTTGTTCAAATTCATAAATACTCTCATCTGTGGGACGTTTAAAATCACCTGCAGTAGGATTGATAGGAATCAAATTCACATGCGAACCATTGCCTTTCAAAAGTTTAGCCAGTTTTTTTGCAATTGCTGGAGAATCGTTGATTCCAGCCATGAGCACATATTCGAATGTTACACGTCGGCCAGTTTTTTTGAAGTAATATCTTCCAGATTCAATAATATCTTGAACAGAATTGGAAATTGCTGTGGGGACCAGTTTTTTACGCAACTCATTATTTGGAGCATGAAGTGATATTGCAAGACCAACCTGTAGATTTTCATCAGCTAATTTCTCTATTCCAGATCTAATTCCAATAGTAGAAATGGTGATGTGTCGTTGACCCAATCCAAAACCTCTATCATGTGTTAAAATTTTTACAGCACGAATCATTTCATCATAGTTTGCCATTGGTTCACCCATTCCCATAAAAACCAAGTTTGTCACATGCTCACCTCGTTTTTGTAAAAGTTCTGCAAAATGAATAACTTGAGACACAATGTGTTCAGATTTAAGATTAGTTTCAAATCCCATTTGTCCTGTTGCACAAAATACACATCCCATCGCACATCCAATTTGAGTTGAAACACAGATTGTGGATCTTGGATGGCCGCCAATCTTGGATGACTCATATTGCATTAGAACAGTTTCTACAAAATTATTGTTGGTAAGTTTCAGCAATAGTTTTGTAGTATCTCCATCGTCACTTACAACTTGGTGAATTTGCTTTGCTGAACCAATAGTGTAACCGGATGCAATTAATTCATCCCTCATTTTTTTAGGAAGCTGTTTAATCTCAGAGATATCTTTTGGAAATTTATAATACAAGGGCAATAGAATCTGATCTGCTCTGTATCTAGGATAACCCATATCCATTACTAGTTGTTCCATTTCTTCTGGAAGTAGACGATAAAGATCCGTCATGACATAGTATGTCTCAAATCATATTA
Source organism: Candidatus Nitrosopumilus sp. (assembly GCA_020431995.1). Taxonomy (GTDB): domain Archaea; phylum Thermoproteota; class Nitrososphaeria; order Nitrososphaerales; family Nitrosopumilaceae; genus Nitrosopumilus. The sequence continues at coordinate 99 of JAGQHE010000026.1, read as the reverse complement.
TAATTTAATTAGTGTAGAAAAAATTGTAAAAAAGATAAAAATAAAGAGGGATTATTCCTCTATCGGCTCAAAATCATCTACTTCAGGTGTTTCCAGTGT
>JAGQHE010000025.1 GCA_020431995.1 Candidatus Nitrosopumilus sp. | reverse complement strand
AGTAAATTACAGTTGCATCCATGTCAGGATTATTCAGTGCCAGATTTAGTGATTGTCCTCCACCAAAGCACCATCCAATTGAACCCAAGGTATGAGGTGAATAGTTCTCTTCCAGATACATCACTGCAGTATTCATGTTGTTTGTCATCTCAGACTGATCAAAGGAACTCATCAACTGACGTGCCTCATCAGTTGTTGTGCCTACTTTGCCATCGTACAGATCAACTGCAAATACAACATAACCGTGTGATGCCAGTTTTTCTGCCATTTGCTTTATGTTGTCATTTAGTCCCCAAAACTCGTGAATCATTATTATTCCAGGATACTGTCCATCAACACTAGGTCTTGCGAGATATCCATTGGAATTTTTGTAATAGTTTATGTTCTCTGTCGTAACATCATATGCTCCCATTGCAAATATCTCAGAGTTGTTGTTTTCGCTTTTCTCATAGTCCGGCAGGACATGTATTGCCCAACCCCTCTCTACTAGCTTTTCAACTGATGATACCTTTATGCAAGCAGGATTGCCATTTGAGAATTTCAGTACTAGTTCCATTCCTTCGCTACAAATTACGCTGGTTGGCTTGGTACCGTCTTGAACCTGCTTTAGCGGCGGAAAGTAGTCTTCTCCATATGATAAATCGTACACACCAGAAATAGATATGAACATAAACAAGACAACAAAAGATTTCACAAAAATCATTTACTTTAATGGTATTTTATCTTTGGGCATAGAGGAATTATAAAAAACAAAATCTAGGAGGATTGTTCCGTAGATTGGGATTTTCTTTCCTTGTTAGGACATGACTTTCCTTCATGCTCACCGTCTTGGTACTCTCCGTCACCATCAGGCATTGCATCAGTCTGGGCTACTGCAACATCCAAGGGGGATGCCAAGGCAAACACGGCTACTAGTGCAACTATTGCTGCAAGAGCAAATGTTGTTTTGTTCATCTAGTATGTAGTTTGGAGGTTTTTTACTTAAGGATTACGTAACAATAGTACCAAATTGATTTTATTGAAATCCAAAAGATGACTGTAATATGGCAGAGGCTGCGATAAAACCTTCAATATTTCATGACGTTAGTCACTTTGGTATACGCATAACCATAGGTCTGATATTTATCATGCACTCGCTTGGCAAGTTTGATCCAGGTTTTCTGGGCTTTCTGGAAAGGCTGGGCATTCCACCTGAGATGCAGTTTCCTATCGCCTTGGCAGAATTCGTCCCAGGAGTGTTATTGATGATTGGAGGGCTGACAAGAATTTCATCTGCATTGCTTGCAATCGTGATGCTGAGTGCGATATTTGTCGTAAAGGGAGCTGAAAAGTTCACAGGGCAAGGAGGTACTGAACTGGAAATCTTGTTGCTTGCAGGATGTCTTGTTATAGCAGTTATAGGTCCTGGGAGAATCTCGATATCATATATTCTGAGAAAGGTACCAAGATTCCTACAGTAGTGATAGCATTATTCGTTTCTTTTCCAATATTTTTTGTAAACAACATATCCAATCAAAACAATCAACGACAATCCAAGCAGTACTGCAATCCATTGCGCAAAGACTCCTTCAAATAGCAGACTCTCGGCTTTTCTGTTTGGCAGATTGATGGTGTGTTCATCAACTTTTGGCAACGTGACTTTTGCAATCCCATCCCAAATGTTCTGAGCTGAAATTATCAACTCATCTGCAAGACAGTCTTTGGGTACGGAAATTACACAGATGGAGATTAACTAGGACGACTTGCAAGAGACGGTTATTTCTCCAAATGCAATCTTATGTCATCCACATTTTTGGGAACTGATATGTTATGGACTACTGGTTCGCGAGGATCTGTGAGATCTGTAGAGGTCTTGTCCCATGTCAATCGCATTGCGATAGGAGCATGATCACTCAGTCCCTTGCTAAACTGAGGCATCTCTTTATCGATTCGTGTAATCGAGATTGAGCCAGGATCATAATGTAGTTTTGCAGATGAGCTGATATAGATATGATCTATCAATGAACGTTTTCCACGCATCAGATACGTGTAGGCATCTGGATTTTTAGATTCTCCATCATCTTCAGTTAATGCAATCATTTTCAGTTTATTCGCAAGGACATCAAAGGAACCCTCTTGGATTGTGGCATTAAAGTCCCCGCCAACAATATAATCAAGTTCTGGTTTTCCTTCTTTCTTAGACTCATCCATCTCTTTTTCAATCGCTGCAGCAAGAGATTCGGCGGATGCTTTTCTTATGATAGGAGGAATTTCAGGTTCGTCATAATGTGTTGTGGCCTTTGCATGCAGTACAATCATCTTAAAATCAAATTTCTCTTCGTTCAGAGGCAGTTTGGATTTAATATGAAGTTTCATAGGATGCCTGTGAAACAATCTCTTTCCGTGCACCTTTGTGTCAAAGGATTTTTTCGCATCACTACTCCATGCCTCCTCTTTGGCATCTACAGTGTCCTTGTTGTATAGGATGCCCAAATCCTGACTGCCTCTGACATTTTTTATTATGTACCCATAGTTCCTATCTAGATTCTGGAGTTCTTTTACGATTGCACTTACCGGTTTTTCTGTAACCTCTACCAATCCCATTACGTCCAGATTAAGTCTTGAAACAACATCAGAGACACGGAGTATTCTTTCTGGCTGTGCTGAATTGTTAAAGTGTTCTATGTTCCAAAAACCCAGATCAAGAAACCTCGCGGTTCCACGATAATCAGTTACAACTTTTTCCCAATTAGAGCGAATGTCTGTTTTCACGCCCCAATTTCCAAAGAATCCTCCAGTTGTGTCGTACCCTTCAGCAAATTTCAAAACATCATATGCTTCGTTATTCTTTGACTCTACCAACCCATCAAGATACCTGATAATGCTAGAAATTTTTATTGCTTCGTTATCCACATAGACATTATTTTTTAATGTGCCAGCACTATGGTGTATTCCCACTAATTCCCATTGCCGGTTAAAGCAAGGAGATCCTGAGGAGCCAGGTTCAGTATCGGTCGTATATCTAAAAACATGTTCAAGAATACGGGATGTCTTGTTATCATGAATTCCTATTTCTTTTCTTCGTCCACTTGGATGTTGCACAATGTATATTCTTTCATGTCTTGTTATGGTCAAAGGATCCCTAAGTAACGGAATCCATCCCAAGGAGTTACCGGGATTTCCTGTCACTGCAACAATTGTAAAATCCAGACCAGCAAAAGTTATGAAAAGCGAATTTGGATCAAGAGCAAAAAATTCCGCGGTTTTTGGGCGTCCGTCAACATCTAGCTCATAGTTAAATTCTATAAAGGAATTCATGGCCTCGTCCCGGTTCCGTAGAACATGATGATTTGTCATTATAATATTAGGTGCAATCAAAAACCCAGTTCCAAGAGAGGTTCTAGTAGTTATTCGCCCAACCATTTTGGCTCTTTCATATCCTTTCTCCAGAAAAGATACTGGAAGAAGGTCATTCGTGTTAACTATGCGCTCAAGTTTGTTATCAAGATGCTTTTCTTTTGGAGTAGGTTTCACAAAGTCAGGATATTTCATGCATCGGCGATACACCAGCTTTCGAAAATGATCATCAGTCAGATCATTCCTGGCATTTTTAATTAGCTTTGGCGGTTTTCTCTGAATATTTGCCATTCGTTGATATATGACGGCTAAAACTTAACCTTTTTGGAAACATAGCGATATAAAATCGGGGTGGCAAGACATGTGGCCAGAAAAATGGCATTCAATCGGCAAAACGGCAAACAGGCATTTCTAGTTACCAATTGTGTTGCAATTATATTTTTAACAACGTCAGCAAATCTTAATAGCAATATTGCCGTATGACAGCAAATGGTTTCTGACAAAAAAGACCCAGATGAAAACGGAGAGTTCCGATCATCTGACGAGAAAACAAAGATAGGATTCTTTAACGGGCCTGGATGCGTCAATACGCGAGTAGAATATTTTTCTATGAACGGTTACGCAATAGCCGAAGGGGACATTTGTCTTGGCACCGATGAAGAGCTAAAATCAAGTTCTGATCCCAAAGTACTGGATGAGAAAGCACAAGAAGCACGTTCAATGGCAGATATTATTGACATATCAAGCCCGCAGGAAGCAGGGTTTATCAAAGATCAAAAATATCGCTGGCCTAATTGTACAATTCCATACGAAATTAACCCATCACTTCCAAATCAAAATAGGATAACAGATGCAATGACACATTGGACGGATCGTACTGGAATCAAATTTGTAAAAAGAACAAATCAGCAAGACTACCTATACTTTACAGATCTTGGCGGTTGCTGGTCTTATATAGGACGACAGGGAGGAAAACAAAATGTTTCCCTTAGTTCAGGTTGTTCAACTGGAAACACCATACATGAGATCGGACATGCGATAGGACTGTATCACGAACAGAGTAGAAATGACAGAGACACGTACGTAACAATCAATTGGCAGAATATCACAAGTGGGAAGGAATCCAACTTTTCCCAATACCTCAATAACGGCATTGATGTAGGAGGATACGACTACGGTTCCATAATGCATTATCCTAGAAATGCATTCTCTAAGAACGGACAGGACACAATAACCCCGCTGCTTTCAGGCGCTCAAAACATGGGACAGAGAACTGCCCTAAGTAGCAAGGATGTTGCAGCAACAAGGCAAATGTATCCAGGATGCTACAAATCACCAATCAAAGACATCAAAGTTACAAACCCCATAACAGACCGCATAACTCTTGCCGTAGTGGACAGAAAAACACCCACAATAGCAAGACTAGACATAAAGCCTACATTGGCCACAGTAGACCTCAGAACAATACCCACGATAGACCAAGGGACACCTGCTAGTCTAGATACCAAAAAACTCCCAGTTCTTGACAAGAATCCAATTGCTGACAGGATAGGACCAAAAACAATAGGCGACAGGATTATTCCAACACCGAGAGTCGTGGTTCCAAGGATATTACCATCTAGACTTTTCCGTGATCCATACCAAGAGGGATATGACCCATATGCAGAGTCCTACGGATATGACCCATATGCAGAGTCCT
>JAGQHE010000117.1 GCA_020431995.1 Candidatus Nitrosopumilus sp. | reverse complement strand
TGGATTGTCTGGAAAGCAACTGATCAAGGAAAAAACAAAAACTTTGAGATTACCAGTTCTATTTCTCAAGAGTAAAAAACTAGAATGCTTTATGAGCTTCGTATTGACCTGTTAGTCTGTTATGAGGTATTTTATAATTTTTTTAGTTTTGATTGGGTCTGTAATCCCTCAGTCATTTGGTGCTGAAGAATATGTCCACGGATACTCAAAGTTTGAGTCATTACCATCTGAGATAACCCCGGACAGCCCCATATCCTTTGAAATTAAGTTCATGTACTATGATCACCCATATCACATAGAATCACTTTATCCCATACTTGAGGTAAATCCCTCCAGTGCAAGCTCACATGTACACCTTGATGTAGACCCTATCGACGTGTATCCTGGCCAAATATTTAGAATTCCAGTCACAATGACTGTGGATTCTGACATCAAGCATGACAAAATCTTTTTGAATCTTTCATTTATTGGAAATAAATCCAGAACAGATACTGTTTACAAAAGTGACTGGACAGAATATGCAATAATCGATGTCATACAATACACTGATTCTAACGAATCCTCGTCCGAATCAATTGTGCCTAACTTGGCGAATCAATCGCCACTAAAACAAATCAAGTCGGGAACAGAGTCTCATAATGTAGAGTGCAGAGAAGGATTGAAACTAGCATACAAGAAAGCAGACAATACTTCTGCATGTGTTAAAACAACTAGCATGATTGAGCTTGTCATTAGGGGATGGGCAGAAGACACCAGAATACTCCTTGGGTGTCTTGGTGACAGGGTTGAATGCTATCCTGATGATCCTAAGGAATATCGCAAAGCGTTGTATGACTATTATTTTGAAATAGACGATGATTTGTATTCTGGTGATTTTACCAAACTGCAGACAGTAAACGCTTGTACTGAACACCAGGTTTGTTTAGGCGAATTTGATAACGGTACAAAGGTCAGAGTAGACTGTGATTATCCAATACACGGTTGCGGGGTGATACCGTTTGACAGAAATGTCTATGAAGATGATACCGACAAGGAGATTGGAAACAAACCAGAATCAGAACAAATTGAATCTGAAATGACATCTGTAACTTATGCCATTTCTAATCTTAAGACACGTTATTCTTTAAATGAACCAGTAAGTTTTGAATTTACAGAAACTGGCTATGGTGATCCATGCGTTCCAATTACAATTATTTATTATCAAGACCGAGTATGGATGGAAAACATTGTTGTAATGGACAAGATACTCCGAGATTGTCCTATTGGCAATGGCGACAAATTTTTGTTTTCCACCTTTGATACTTTAAAGGATGCGGAATTTGGCAAAAATGGAAATCAGATAAGCTTTTCACGTGCAGGAGAATATTATGTTGAGATTATCAATGATTACCAACTTGATGGAAAAGCTGTAAGTTTTACTGTGGAATGAAATGAAAGCTAGACTCTTAATAACAAAATGATACAACAGAAATCTCTAATTGCGCAAGAAACAAAAAACCAAGGTCTAGTGAAACAAAACAGTATTTAGCAAATGCTGAGAATCTGTATGGATGATTTCTACGTGTATCTTTTATGCAAATCTGATGCAATGATATCAAACTGCTGGAAGGAGTCATTTTTCAGTGTGTGCGACCAGAACTTAACTCATCAGTTGGGCAATTCAGCCCAATCTTTTTAACAGTTTTTCAGTTTGACATCTTACAAAAGAATAGTAATGCTTATGGGTTTATGAAAATCTGATCTCATAAATGATAAGGTTTTCTGCATTGTTGCTAATATTAGTAATGATTGGCTCTGTGTCAAATGTGTCTGCTGTTACAAACGGAAACTCAGAAAATCAATTATCAGATAATACGTATGCCTTTGGCAATGGAATACTCGAATTTCAAGAAATATCCTTAGGACCGTGCGCATTTACAATACCTAACTACTCTATAAAATCAGTAAACGCCACACAGTCGGATTCTCTGCTAAACCTGGATGATTTTAAACACAATTTCTTTATCGTCCTTGGCAATCACAATAATACACCTTACCACTTTTTACAAATAGGACTGCCTGGAGGAACAGGATTCCCATCATATCTGCTGGACCTGAAAAATAATGACGGGGAGAAACTACGTGGAGAGTTTTATGTAGATTATGAAAATCTTGCAGTGGTGCTAGAATCAGATGTTGACCAAAAACTGATTTCAGATGACAGTTTTGAGAAATATTTTACAGGACCAAGTAAAGACATTACATACAGCACTCATACATTTGGGCCTGGCAACTATACTTTTGGCGCAATACTGCTAAAGTCAGCCAGTTCTTCTTGGGTAAATGATGAAACATGCGTGATTCATCTAGAATGGCCATTTGACATTAGCAAACAAGGCGACGTTTCTGCACACGATCCATCAGTGGACGTTGGAAAATTAGTTGACGTAACAAAAGAGTTTTCTCCATTAAAACAACACCGGGCAGGAGTAAATCCTGACTCCATTGAATGCAAGCCAGGACTAGGTGTAATTTTACACACGTCAAGTGAGTCTGGTGACAAACGACCTGCATGTGTAACACCCGAGACCAAAATCAGATTGGCTGAGAGAGGTTGGGCCAAAAACTAATCAAACAACTTGTAATGTGTTTAATTGAGAATTTGTTTTGATTTACACGAACAGTGTTTAGCAAATGCTGAGAATCTGTATGAACGATTCAGTCTAAAAATATCCAAACAATGTCCAAGACAATCCAGTTTTGTCCAAGATATCAAGCCAAAATCACACATCCTGGCTAAAGGTATGAAGAGAAAGTGGAAAAACTTGATGGAACTGTTTATCTAGGTCCATCTTTTCATAAAATATGAATTGAGACTTTCTCCCAGGTTTGTCGCGTTGTCTGTCATATCTGTCGGAATAATCGTGATGACTTTTGTAGTTTCAGATTCTTACTCTATTTCCAACCCGCTGGATTTTGCCGGCATTATGAAACAAAGTTCAGGATATACTACCATC
>JAGQHE010000116.1 GCA_020431995.1 Candidatus Nitrosopumilus sp. | reverse complement strand
TAAAATCCATTTTATCAAATACAAATGCATTCAAAAAGATAAACAACAGATGGGTTGCAAAAAGACTGGATCGAATTTCACGTATTTTGAAAATTAATGAGAATGGAGTAGAAAAGTAAGTTGAGATTCGAGATTCTAGAACTGCATCTCTAATTGGCTCATATCACAATGCAGTAAAACAATTTCTGAATACAGGAGATATCAAAAGTCTCAAAAAATTCTCAAAACGTAAATTCAAGGATGCAAACGGAAAGATTCACAAATTTGAGGCCAGACCTGAAAAAATAATACAAATCAACGAGAGAATAGAGGAACCTGAATTTTACGAGATTTACGGGAGTGGGAATTGATGACATCAAATATCTTTGATATAATAAATTCAAAGTTAGGGTTATTGCGGGATTATACAGAATCAGAAATTAACTGTATAGAGCAATGGATTAATTTTCTAATTCATCAATCCAAAAAAGAATCACGTGTCAAAAAAGAGAGATGTGAAGTATGCAATTCTAAAGATGACTATTTTGAAGGACATCATGTATCTGGAAGAAAACACGATTACAGACAGATAACAGCATGCAGGACATGCCATGATGAACTATCACAAATGCAAAAACTTCGAGACATAAGATGGCTTGACAGCAACCACTCTCAATCAACAAAAGATGCGTTTTTTCTGCAAGGTCTTTATGACATTTTAATCCTAAAATCAAAAAAGACGGGAAACTCACTATATGAAAAATATGCGTCATTACTCATTGAAGAGATTTCATGGAGGCTAAAGGCAAGATGACCATTCCCTGTTACTTGAGATGCTATGTGGATTCTGGAATAAAAAAAGGAAGATTTGAGCCAAAATTTAAGCCAAAACCAAACAATTCCACAGTACTGGTCTTTGATACTGAAACCACTACAGACCAGCACCAAAATTTGTTGTTTGGCTCGTGCGGAAAATGGGTCAACGGCAGACTGGAATTCATGTATCTGTTCTATGCTGATGATCTTCCAAAAAAACAGATAGACGTTATCACAAAGTATGGCAAAAAGCACAACTATGTTGTCCTATCAAGGAAAGATTTTGTCGAGAGAATATTCTTGCGTAATATTTACAATGCAAGGGCAAAATGCGTAGGATTCAACCTTCCATTTGACCTCTCAAGACTTGCAATTGATTTTACAAAATCAAGAAAGATGCGCAACGGCTTTACGCTGAAATTGTCAAGTGATTTCAGATTTCCAAGAATTATAATCCGGAATATCTCATCCAAGGCATCATTTATAGAAATTACAATTCCAGTACGAAAGAAAACTGAAAAAGACACAGAAAGATACCGGGGAAGTTTTGTTGATCTCAAGACTGTCACATTTGCACTGACAAATGAGTCATACAGCCTAAAGACTGCACTGGAAAAGTTTGGTTGTATGAAGAAGATTGATACAGATACGCATGGAATAATCAATGAAAAATATCTTGATTACAACATCAATGATACTCTAGCAACACACGAGCTTTATGAAAAATGTTTGGAGCGATACGTGATGTACGATCTTGCCACAGACATTGCAAAGA
>JAGQHE010000024.1 GCA_020431995.1 Candidatus Nitrosopumilus sp. | reverse complement strand
GATCTCTTCAACCTTTTTCTGAAGAGTGCCCATCTTTTCTTGCTGCCCTTCATTAAGACCAAAGATGAGAAACTTTGATCCTTTCTCCCCAAACTGTCCTCGTTCATAAACTCTGAAATCATAGCCAAACCCAAAACCATCTTTTACAACATATCCACGGTTACGAAGATCACGATAAATCAGAAATTTGGTAAGGGTCTCAGAGTCGGTTTTCTGACAAAGACCCATAAGATAATCGAAGTCAATCTGCTTCTTTCCTTTCTTTAAGATCAGTCTTTTGGTGTATAACAGATAAAGAGTTTCAAATGATTTTAGAAACAGTTTTTCTTTTTCAATTTCTCCAAATCCCTTGAGAACTAGCTCGTGTATCATAGACGTATCTGAGATGCACGCTTGATCTGAAACCAAGTCCCCAGTAACCAGAGGAGTTTCTTCCATAGTTAAGAGAAAATCACCAGGATTTCCATATTTATGTTGACCAAAGTCAATGGATTTCAAGGATTCCTGCACTAGATTTCAAGACAGAACAGACTCAATTCTGATGACATGAGATAAAATTTGGGATTGCTTTGTTTTGATCCTCATAACTTGGTCTAACTTGGTCATATGATGTTTTTAGTCACAAAGAGTTTGGAAAAGAGGTTCCAATATCATGAAATAAAGTGTTAACGAGTTCATCGACAATCAGTAAAAATAGAATGCCCCCGGCTTATGCCTAGAAATCCGACGCTTGTCGTAAAGATTTACAACGTTGAAAATATTTGATAAATGATACTGGTTCAAATTTGATTGGGAGCACAACGTGCACGGGGATATAGTTAGCCGCAAAGATTTTGCACTAATTTTTCTCAGGTGAAAAGTATGAAAATGATTTTTGAATAGAGATTCTGATTTTACACCGACTTTTTGATTCAAATTTTGAATTATGAAACGTTAAGACAGCCCATACTCTAGTCATATTCTATATTCTGTATTTTATGGTTTACTGGTTTGTCTCATAATCTCTATAGTCCACACAAATATTGAATCAATTCCAAGTACAGTCACATAATCTTTCACAAGAAGCACACGGAAGAAGAGAGAATTGCCGCCTTACTCTCCTTCCATTTTTTATACAAATTACTGAATTAAAAAATTCTTAGACAGTTTAACAGCGCATCTATTAAAAATCCATATCTTATTTTTTTGGAAAAATAACACATCATTACAGATGCCTTTTATTCAAATAAAAAATAAGAAAGAATAGTTTCTTGGGATGGCAAGGATTTGATCTGGTGCGTGTTATTGATGTCATCAAGTGGACTTAAAAATAAAAGGACCCGAAAATCATCAGTTCAATAAAAACAACGACTTAGGTGAGTGCAAAAACACTTCAAAAAAAGAAATTTCAAGTAACGTCTCAAGCAGAACTTGATAGTAAATTACGTATCCAACATAAGTCAACATAAAACATATGCCAATAGTTTAATCGTTTTCATGGTAATCTGTCCTATGGAACTACAATGTGGATGTGCCATTGATGAGATTGGCGGAGTTCTTTTAATAGAATGCGAGGGGCACAAGCAGGCAAATTTTCGAGATTGACCTAATTTTTTCGTTCTGGGAATTTCTTTGTCCGTTCTATGGAACATAGATTTTTTGATGGATCCAGCAATACATAAAATTATGAATACACATACACTCATCAGATTTAATTTTTTGCACCAGTAGTTTGGATTGTATGTGATTCTAGGCTATCTGCTACAAATACTTCTTTGGAATTTCTTATGCTATTACAATTTGAATAACAATTCTTGGTTGACTCTTTAACAATTTGTTTTATGATGTCTGTAACTTCCTTGGACAACAGAATTTTTGAAAATGAGAAGTCGTCGTGCTCAAGCAATCTTGTAGTCATGAATGATATACTGCATTACTCAATAAAACAGAATCATATGGATCCTATATAATAGGCCAAATTTCAATAATCTATATAGACTTACTTCATTATTTGAATTTTTTATATAGAAACCATGAACAAAAAAATAAGATATACACATCCTAATGGAGAAACGTTAATTCTCTCAGACTTTATGCACAGACTGCAACCAAAGTCAGAAGAATAACCGTCTCATATTTTTTTATTCAGTTCAACAGTATCCATCAAGAAAAATTTAGAAAATAGGAGTTTTCCTAATGACTTTTGGCGGAGTCCTGATTGGTATGGGATACACTGCCTACGTTGCAGGAAAAACCACAACGTGACTCTCAAAGGAAGAAAAAATCACTACAACGTTAAACTTCTAAGAGGTTATGGAGTATCTGTTTCCCTCAAACACAACAAGATTTGTTTTAAAAATGGTATTGATGTGCTGTCAGGAAAATTAAACATAGAAGAATGGTTTGTTACCAAATTACCTTATGAGAAGATTGTAATCTCTGGAAGAGTATACGTCTCAACGGAAGCAATCAAACTTCTATGTGAGAACAACAAAAATGTAATTTTGACTGATACTCATGGCCATCCAATTTCTTTTATCAATGGTGGAATGACATCACTGACTGGGACGAAATATCGTATTGGTCAATATGACACGTTTAGAAAACCTGAGAAATGCGAATACCTACAAAAGCAGATTATTTTGATGAAACAGCAATCTCAACTAAAATTTCTCAAAATATAGTTCAAATTTTATTCGTTTTTCTATACTGTTGGCATCTTTAGTCACATCAACCCCTATTATTCCACGAAGCATGCCATCAATCATATTGATGCCATTTACAACATCAGAATAGAATTGGAGCTAATTCCCTGATTTTATCTACTTCATTCATTTCTTTTCTCATATTTCTTAAATTTGTAAAACTCAAGGTTATTGTGCATTGTCCTTTTCTTTTTTCTTTCTCTAACCGTTGTTAGTTGTGGGTGTATCTCAAAAGTATTTCAGATAATTGTTTTATTTCTTTGTCATCTGCCTTCTTCGCCAAGCCGATTTTCGTCTCAAAACATCATAATATTTTCCTAACATGAGCAAATCTAAGGGCTGTAATCAGAAATATCTTCCCCTAGACATACTTGATATTAACTCTCTTTGTTTAACCTCATCAACATATTCTGCAAGTTCAGAAAATCGATTTTCATCTATTTCTGAGTTAAGTAAAATAGAATTCATCTGCTGTTCCCATCGATTAACAGTGCCAGTAAGATCAGGACAATGTAAGATTGTTTGTTTTAATTCTGACACAAAACTTTCAACATGGTCTTTCTTTGGGCTGGATAACAAAATTTTTAGAAATTTGAATATTGTGTTTTCTTGATTATTGGTAATAAAATTTTCTCGTGATTTTCCTTTTAACAAAGTCAATACAACAGACAATCATGATTTTTATGGTTTTTTGACAGATCATGATTATATTGTATGCGTAATCTCAGATTACTAGAAAATGCCATTATCGCGCAGAGATTTTTTAAAGATGATTGGCGTTTTAGGTGTTGGGTTTGCAGTCTCGTTAATTGTGTCATGGCCAAAGCTAGTTCCACCCTTAAATCTAGATGCAAAAAAGTCGATCATACCTTCGCCCAGCACACCAGAAGCGACACAAGATGGCATAACAAATGAGTTTTCCGGGATCAAAAGAGTGAAGGAGGACTACTTTGGAGCACATTATGGAGGCAGTGCCCTTGTTAAAGGCTCCAAAATTGGAACGGTGAATCGAAATGTGGTCAGGACACATGACTATACGGGAGGATCACCAGTATGGCGAGCCAGATGGAGTAGAATTGAAACAAGTCCTGGCACATATGATTGGTCTTTGCTGGATGACTTGGTAAATGCGGAACATGCATTAGGTCACTCAATAGTACACACACTTACTTCATGTCCGCCTTTTTATTCTGCAAGGCCAGATGAGAAATGTGGTACCGAGTATGGTGTGTGTGCACCACCATCTGATCTGACAAAATGGGATAGTTATTGTGAAGCTGTTGCCACTAGATATGCTGGGAGAATCACGCATTATGAAATTTGGAATGAGGTAAATGTAAGACAGTTTTGGACAGGTTCGAAAAAGAAAATGTCCGAAATGGTAAGGCGTGCAAGTCAAACTATAAAGAACATAGATCCATCTGCAAAAATCATCGCACCTGCCGTAACAGGACTGTATAAAGAAAGTAATCTGAAATTTTTTGTAGATCTGATGAACGCACCTGATAATGCCACAGGTGTTTTGAAAGATTGGGTGGATATTATCAACGTCCATCTGCACACTCCCAATCTAAAAAGATTTGATCTGATATTCGCACAAATTAAGAATATTCGAGAAAAAATGATCGACTTGAAAATCAACGACATGCCACTCTGGAATACAGAGTATTCGTGCAAAGATCCTTTTTTTAAAAACATGACCCCTCAACTTCGAAAAAATGCAATACAGGCATTATTAACAATTCCAGCTGCGCACAATAGCGGCGGTTGTGATGTTTCGATTGTGTACGGGTTGGATAATGCAAATTACGGGCTAGTTGATGCAGACGATGTACAGACTTGGAACGATATGAGAAGAAATCTTTTGAATGGAGACGTTACGTCTATTGACTGGATTAGGGATTTTGGCGTTTCTGCAGTAATTGGTGGGAAAGAATACCTCTGGGATTTAAGAAGACAGTCTTGAAAAACATACTATTGCATTTGCAACTGACTCTATCTGTGTTACAAAGAAACTAGACATTGATTCCGAGAGTCTAGGGAAGTTTTCCTTTGACGGGGAAGCAGACGACGTGTTTTATTTGCAGAACGGATTTTACAGGTTCAATGGAAAATGGAAGCAGCGAGGCCTAGGCAAGCTAGGATCCAGGGAAATTGAGCATCTGGAGACATTTGAAAAAAACAGTGATCTGTTTTACAAGATCGCGGTAAGCAGAAACACAAGGCTTCGTTCAGGGATCATTCAAAACAAGATTAGTGATGTTGGCAGAATCACCACCGTGATTAAAAAAGTAAATCTGAATGCGGACAGGAAGAGGCAGTGGTTTG